>CAVEQA010000009.1:0-25600 GCA_963617725.1 Paludibacteraceae bacterium | reverse complement strand
AATTTCGTATTTAATAATATCAGTAGAAAAAGAGGTAAAAAAATGAAATATGATATCTTGATTATTGGAAGTGGAATCACCGGTGCTTCTATCGCATTCGAATTATCAAAATACGATTTAAAAGTGGCTGTCATTGAAAAAGAAAATGATGTCTCAATGATGACAACAAAAGCTAATTCTGGAATCATTCATGCTGGATATGATCCAAAACCGGGAACTAAGATGGCAAAGCTCAATGTCTTAGGAAATAAAATGGTTCATGATTTGTATCCATTGATGAATTTTTCTTTTTCACCATGTGGATCATTAGTCATCGGTAAAACTGAAGAAGAACATGAAATGATCGACACTCTTTATAAAAGAGGTGTTGAAAATGGAGTTCCTGAATTATATGTATTGAAAACCAAAGAAGAAGTTCACGCTGTTGAACCATATTTAAATGATGACATCGATTATGCATTATATAGTAAAACAGCAGGTATTGTCTCTCCTTGGGAACTTTGTTTAGCTCTTGCATATAATGCCAAGGTCAATGGTGTTGATTTTTATTTTGATTCCAAAGTCATCGATATCGATTTGAAAGATGATACCTATTTAGTAAAAACAACCAAAGATACCTTTGAAGGAAAATATGTTATCAACTGCGCTGGTTTATTTGCTGATGATATTTATAAAATGGCTTTAAAAGGTAGAGCTGAAGGATTTGAAATCAAACCATGCAAAGGCGAATATTTCTTATTGGATAAAGAACAAGGATACTTATCTAAACAAGTTATCTTCCAATGTCCTACTAAATTAGGAAAAGGTGTTTTAGTCACAAAGACAGTTCATGGTAATTTATTAGTTGGTCCAAATGCTTCTTATGACTGCGATAAAGAAGATACATCAACTACTTCTGCTGCTTTGAATTTCATCAAAGAAAAATCTAAATATAGCGTTGATAAAATCAATTTTATGACAAATATTCGTAATTTCACCGGAGAGAGAGCATCAATAGATGGATATGATGATTTCCTTATTGAAGAAAGTAAATATTTAAAAGGATTTATCAATTTTGCAGGTATCAAATCACCAGGTCTTTCTTCAGCTGTTGCTTTTGGTAGTGAAGCTAAAGATATTCTTTCAAAAGATGGTGTTGTCTTCAAAGAAAAAGACCATTTTGAATATTACAAGATGGAAACTCATTTCAGAGATTTATCCTTAGAAGAAAAAGAAGCTAAAATCAAAGAAAATAAATATTATGGACAAGTCATCTGTCGCTGTGAAACCGTGACAGAAGCTGAAATATTGAATGCTATTCATGCTCCAATTCCAGGAACAACAATCGATGCTATCAAGAGAAGATGCAATGCTGGAATGGGAAGATGCCAAGGTGGTTTTTGCTCACCGAAGATATTGAAATTATTGATGAACGAATTGCATTTATCATTTGATGAAGTATATCAAGATAAAACTGGAAGCAAAGTCTTGGTCAGTAAAACAAAGGAGAACTAGTTAAATGGAAGAAAGAGATTTAGTCATCATCGGTGGTGGACCTGCTGGACTTGCTTGCTGTTATGGTGCTTATAAAGAAGGAATCAAAGATATTCTCATCATCGAAAGAGATGAAGTATTAGGTGGTATTTTAAATCAATGTATTCATAATGGTTTTGGACTTCACAGATTCAAAGAAGAATTGACAGGACCTGAATATGCCTCTAGATATATCGATATCATCAAAGAGACTTCAGTTGAAATAAGAACTAATACGATGGCAATCGATTTATCTGAGGATAAAGTCATCACCATAATTTCCTCTAAAAAAGGATTAGAACAAATCAAAGCTAAAGCAGTAGTTTTAGCCATGGGATGTAGAGAAAGACCACGTGGTGCAATTTTAACACCAGGGGATAGAGTTGCCGGCATTTATACAGCTGGTACTGCTCAAAAATATTGCAATATCGATGGATATCTTGTCGGAAAAAGAATTGTCATCTTAGGATCTGGTGATATTGGACTTATCATGGCAAGACGTATGACACTTGAAGGTGCAAAGGTCTTAGCAGATGTTGAATTATGCCCATATTCAAACGGTTTGAATAGAAATATTGTTCAATGTTTAAACGATTACGATATTCCTTTATATCTTTCCCATACTGTAACTGATATCAAAGCTGATGATGAACATCACAGAGTTAAAAGCGTCACCATTTCTAAAGTTGATGAGAAAAGAAATGTCATCCCTGGAACTGAGATTACCTTTGAATGTGATACTCTTCTTCTTTCTGTCGGTCTCATCCCTGAAAATGAATTATCTAAAAAAGCTAATGTCCAATTAGATTCTCGTACTAAAGGACCAGTTGTCTTTGATAACTTAGAGACAGAAAAAGAAGGAATCTTCGCTTGTGGTAATGTCTTACAAGTTCATGATTTAGTCGACAATGTTTCAAATGAAGGTGAAAGAGCAGGAAGAAATGCTGCCTTATATATCAAGAATGGTGAAAATGCTAAAGATAGCATCAAAATCATTCCTGGAAATGGCATCTCCTATTGCTGCCCACAATATTGTCATAAAGATTTGAGTGAAGACAAATTCAATGTTTATTTCAGAGTTCGTGCTCCAAAAGAAAATGTCAAATTAGTTGTCAAGAAAGATGGAAAAGAAATTTCATCCATCAAGAAGATTAGATTAGCTCCGTCTGAGATGGAAAATGTCACTATTAAAAAAGAAGATTTGCAAGATGCAACTAGCATTGAAATATCTTTGGAGGAAAGCTTATGATCAGAGATTTGATATGTATCAATTGCCCTAGAGGCTGTCATTTAAAGGTGAATGATGAAACCTTAGAAGTCACTGGTAATTTCTGCCTTCGAGGTAAAAACTATGGTATTTCTGAAGTTACAGCTCCAAAAAGAACCATCACAAGTACAGTTAAAGTAGTTGATGGAACTATCGATAGATGTTCTATCAAAACAAAAGAACCAATCGATAAGAACAAGATCTTTGAAGCGATGGAACTTATCAATAAGGTAGAAGTTAAGGCTCCAGTTAAAATGCATCAAGTCATCATTGAAAATATTTTAGGAAGCGGTGTTGATGTCATCGCAACTAAAGAAGTGGAGAAAAGATGATGGCAAACGAAGAAAGTGTTAAAACAGGCGTTGATACTATTAAAAAAAGAAGATATATCATCGCCCTTGATCAAGGAACTACCTCATCTCGTTGTATCATCTTCGATAATTTTGGTGAAATCATTCAAGTAGTTCAAAAAGAATTCAAACAGATCTTCCCACAATCTGGATGGGTTGAACATGATCCGATGGAAATCTATGCAAGTCAGTATTCTGTTATGACCGAAGCAATCGCTCAAAGTGGTATTAAACCATATCACATCAGAGCTATCGGTATCACCAATCAAAGAGAAACAACAATTGTTTGGGATAAAAATACTGGAAAACCGATTTACAATGCTATCGTTTGGCAATGCCGTAGAACTGCTCAGATTGTCGAAAAGATGAAAAAAGATGAAGAGATGGCAAAATATATTCATGAGACAACTGGTCTTGTTATGGATGCATATTTTTCAGCTACTAAAATAAAATGGATTTTAGACAATGTCGAAGGAGCTAAAGAAAAAGCTAAAAATGGCGATTTATTATTCGGAACTGTCGATACATGGTTGATGTGGAAATTGACTGGTGGAAAAGTCTTTGCCACCGATTATACCAATGCCTCAAGAACGATGCTATATGACATTCATAATCTTTGTTGGGATAAGAAAATCTGCGATTATTTAGATATTCCGATGAATATGCTTCCGGAAGTCAAAGATAGCTCTGGAATCTTTGGATATGTATCTATCTTTGATACTGAAATACCGATAGCCGGTGTGGCTGGTGATCAACAAGCTGCCTTATTTGGTCAAACTTGCTTTAAAAAAGGTGAAGTAAAAACCACTTATGGAACTGGTTGTTTCTTGCTCATGAATATCGGAAATAAAGCTGTATTATCTAAAAATGGCTTGATCACAACCCTCATTGCTAGCCGTGATTCTAAAGGAAGACCTGAATACGCCCTTGAAGGGTCTGTCTTTGTCGGTGGTGCTGTCATCCAATGGATCAGAGATAAGATGCGTTTTATCGTCGATAGCAAAGATAGCGAATATTTTGCTTCTAAATGTCCTGATAATGGTGGGGTATATTTAGTTCCGGCCTTTACAGGTCTTGGAGCACCTTACTGGGATATGTATGCTAGAGGTACACTTTTTGGAATCACTCGTGGTACTACAAGAGATCAAATTATAAGAGCGAGTTTAGAGTCTATTGCATATCAAGTAGGTGATGTCATCGAAGCGATGAAAAATGATACTGGCTTAAAAATTAAGTCAATCAAAGTCGATGGCGGTGCTAGTAAGAACAATTTCTTGATGCAATTTCAAAGCGATATCGCTGATGTTAAGACTATAAGAATACAAACTAATGAGACAACTGCCTTAGGTGCTTTCTATCTCGCCGCTCTTGCAATCGGAATGTTCAAAACAAAAGAAGAAATCAAGGCTTTTGAAAAGAAAGATAAAGAATTCAAGCCGATGATGAAAGAAGAAGACAAGAATAAATATCTCAAAAAATGGCATAAAGCAGTCAAAATGTGCCGCGGATGGGAAGATGAAGATTGATGTTAAGGGTTTTCATTCGTATTCTAAAATATTAATTCAGTTAAATATCAGAATATAGATAGCGCTTTCATAAAATCAAAAATTCGAAATTTTAACAAAAAAATGTTCAAAAAAGCCGATAGTTATCGGCTTTTTTAAGAAAATGATACAAAATTTATCAAAAAAATTTTTCTTCAATAAAAAAATTTAGATAGTTATATTTTTAATAGCCTTTTTTAAGGGAGGATTTATAAATGAAAAAACAAAATTTAATCGCAATTGCATCACTTGCTATGCTTCTTGCAGGCTGTGGTGGAAATAGTGACACTAGTAAGACTTCTACACCTGCTTCTACTACTCCTACTTCTACAACCCCAACAAGTACATCAACAAGTACATCAACTCAGCCAGTTACACCTGACACCCCAACACTTCCAACTGAACTCACTGATGATGATTTAGGTTATTTGAGTACTGAAGATTTAACTTATACTGCTACTTCTACTCTTGGTTCTTCATTAAGTGGAACTAAAATGGAATCAGTTACAAAAAAATCTGAGATTAAATTAGGTGACGGGCTTCATAAAGATGAAGGTTCTGTTACCTATTCTACAATTAATGATGATTATACTTATGACACTAAAACAGCGGTTGTTAATGAAGGTTTTTGGGAAGCTGATGATGGGTTTGTCCATACTACAAGTGATCCAGATTTAAATAATCAAGTTAAAGAAACCACTGGTTCAATTGCATATGATACCTATTTCAAGAATCCATTTGATTCTACAGATGAATTAGATGCTATTGTAGCTGAAGACTTTGAGTATAATTCTAGAAAGTCTAAAAAGAATACATATTCTACATTTGTTTTAAATTCAGATAAATTAGAAGATGAAGATATTGCTACTTTCCTTCTTTTAGTTGATTATTTTACTAATGCTAGTTCGATGCCTTTGTCCTATTATTATTATAAAATGACCTATAATTATACTGGAACTGCTACTGTTTTAAGTGCTAGTGATGTTTCAATTGATCACGTATACTTATATGCTGATGCAAATGGTATTATTGGTATTGACTACTCAATTTCTGCTTCGTTTAGTTTCACTTATTCTAGTTACTCTTATGAATTTACTTTGTCTAGTGAAGCAAATCTTTTAGCTAAAGATGTTGATAATACTGGTTTAACATTAGCTGATGTTAAAAAAGTCCCTTATACTAAGACTGCTGGTGCTGACGCTCAATATACAGCTTTTGATTCTGCTATTGCTGGTTTTAAAGCTGCTACTAACTATACACTTTCTGGTAATATTGCTGAAAGTAAAATTAAAGTTAGCGGTTTTGATCTTGCTTTTGTAACTGATGAATATTCAGCAAAAACTTATAATTATAATACCTTAGGAACTGCTATCGATGAAGATACTGTTTCTTATTCTGGTGTTCATAAAGTTAGCGATGGTGTTTATGATGCATATTCATCCACTACCACTGCTGTTGCAAAAGGTACTTCTCATAGCACTGCAGCAACAATGCCAACTGTTGCCTTCTCCAGTGGAATTTTTGAATATGATGCAACAAAATCTACAGCTGACGATTATGTTTTCACTTTAAGAAGTGCTTATTCTTCTTCCGAAGTCTTAAAGTTGATGAGTAATCTTTTATATATTTCTGTTGATGGTTCTTTAAGTGTTACAGTTTCTAAAGATGGTGTCTTAAAGAATGTCACAACTGTTTATACTACTTCTTCTAGTACTAATACTAGTTTGACTAACACTTATACTGCTTCCTTTGACTTCTCTAATATCGGAACAACTACAGCTTTATTTACAACATTTGATAATTATGTTGCTTATAAGACTCCAAGTACCTATGCTGAACTTGATAGTTATATTTATAACTTTGACACTAAAGCAGAAATTGAAAATTCTAGTTCTGAAGCAATCTTAATACAATTGTTTGGTGAAGCTACTTATGCCAAACTTCCAAATCTTGTTGAAATGGTTGATGGTTTAGGCGATCTCTATTATGGTTCTGGTATTTCAACTAGCGGTGGCAAAGTACAAATTATGTTCTACATTGAAGAATTCACTACACTCACTTCAAATGTTGCTACTATTAAAGCTGCATTAACCAAATTAGGTTATACTTGCACTGGAAGTTATTCTACTTCCTTCTCCACTTCTGGTGATGGATTTGATTTAGAAGTCTTTGGTACATATGCTAATCAAAGCGATAGTAGTGATGGATTTATTTTAGTCTTTGAATTCGATCTTCCATCCACTACTACAACCACTTCTCTTTAATTAAAAATTTGATTTAACTGCTCCTTTATCGGAGCAGTTTTTTTAGACTTAAAAACAACTGTATTAACATTTATAAATTCATTTTTTTGAAAAATTAAGGATTAGAATTGTTTATTTGACTATTTTGCTTAATTTTTTTGAAAATTGAAAATTATTTTGTTGAAACCTATTTCATAAATTACTATAATTAAAAGGCTTGTTAAATATTTTTAAGGAGAAAAATATGATCAATACTATTAAAGAAGAACAAGGAAAACTTGTTGTAAATTCTAGCTATGCAAAAGATGAAATCAGCGCTGCAACAACTAAGGCTATCAATCGCTTAGTTCTTGATGTTACAGTTCCTGGATATAGAAAAGGTAAGGCTCCAGTTTCTGCTGCTACTCGTTATTTAAGAGAAGATGCAGTTGTTAACGAAACCATTCATCAACTTTTCAAAGTTTTAGATAAAGAACTTGCAAAGAATGATGAAGTCAATGCTTATTTCAAAGATAAGAAGGTTTATGGTGGAATTAGACCAGAAGCCAATGTTACAGCTTTCTCTGCTGATAAAGCTGAAATCGTCGTTTCTTATGTTTTAACTCCAAAGGTTAGCAAACTCGGTGAATATAAAGGCATCACTTCTGATGCTGAAAAGAAAGTCATCGGTGATGCTGATGTCGATGCTGAACTTAAGAGACTTGCTGAAAATGAAGCTGAATTAGCTCCAAAAGATAAGGCAGCTGAAAATGGCGATACTGCCAACATCGATTTTGTCGGTCTTATGGATGGAAAAGAATTCGATGGTGGTTCTGCTAAAGGTTTCGATTTAGTCTTAGGTTCTAATCAATTCGTTCCTGGATTTGAAGCTCAAGTCGTCTCTCATAAAGCAGGTGATAAATTTGATGTTGCTTTAACAATGCCGGAAAATTATCCAGAACCATTGACATCTAAACCAGTCGTTTTCAAGGTCACTTTAAATTCTGTCAAAGTCAAGGAAGTTCCAGAAATCAATGATGAATTCGCCACAACTTTAACCGGTGAATATGCTTCTAAAGATTTAGCTGAATTGAAGAGCAAAGTTGTCGCTCATTTAAATGATGCCGCTGAAAAAGAATATTTCAATCACATCGTCAATGAACTCTTATTGAAAGTTCGTGATGCTTCTGAATTTGTCATCTCTGATGACTATGTCAATTACTTCGTCAACAACAAAGTTGAAGAAGATAAGAACAATATCGCTAACCAAGGCCTTTCTTTAGATGAATACTTAAAGCTCATCAACAAAGATATGGATTCTTATAAAGCTGAAATCAAAGATGGTATCCTTTCTCAAATCAAGACTGGACTTGTCTATGAAGGCATCTATGCTGCTGAAATCAAGACTCCAATCAACAATAAGGATCTTGAAGCCCTTCTTGGAACTTCCGTCAATGATTTCATCACCAACTATACTAACTATTTGAAAGCTAGCAAGATGAGTGATGATCAAATCTCAGCTCAAGTCAACGGTTATTTGAATCAACTCTATTCTTCTATTCTCTCTCAAAAAGTTCAAGACAAACTTCTTGTCTTAAACGGTTATAAAGAAGAAGTAAAAGAAGAAAAAGCTGAAGAAGAAAAGACTGAAGCTAAAGAAGAAAAAGCTGCTGAATAATCAAGTTTTAATTAAGCCCCCTTTCGGGGCTTTTCTTCTCTTAAATTTTTTCAAGATGAGTGATTTCTCTTGAAAAAATATCTTATCCGTATTATATTATTCATACATTTTTAGCACTCAATTAATAAATGTGCTAAAAGTGCTATTCATAAGGAGGCTTATTTATGGATTATGTCAATCAAGAAAGATTATATGTCTTGCCAAATTCTAAAAGTGTCGCACTTCCAAGTGTCACAATGACAATCACCGCTAGAAATGACTATGATACAAATCTTCTTTCTCAACTTAGAGCTGGAGATAATATCGTCGTAGCTTATTCCAATAAGGAAAATGTCTACGGAGATTTTGATAATTTAGTTTTACCTGGAGTTAAAAGCATCGGCACTCTTTGCACTATCACCTCGATAGTTTCTGATGCTGATGGATATGTTTGCAAGGTTGAGGGTAAAACTGCCCTAGATTTATCCGATTTTGTCGTCGAAGAAGATAAGAAATTAGTGTCTTGTAAAACAACAATTCGTCCTCTTTATGATAGAGATGATGATAAACTCAATGAAATGCTCACAAGATTCTCAAACAATTATGCTTCTTTGAGAAAGAAATATTCAAAACTTCCTGAACTTCCAAATTTCTTAAATGAAGGTCTCGATTTGAGATTGATTCCTTATCAAATCGCATTGTTCATCAACACATCAAATTTGAATCGTCAAATCATCCTTGAAGAGAAAGATCCAGTTGAAAAATACCGCGTTCTTATCAATGACCTTGAAAGATTCAATCTCGATTCTAAGATCGAATACGAAATTCAACAAAAAGTTTCCGAATCCATCGACAAGAATCAAAGAGAATATGTTTTAAGAGAGAAGATGAAGGTTGTCAAAGACCAACTCAAAGAATTCGATGGTGGCGATAAAATCGACAACTACGAAAAATTCTTGAATGAAAATAAAGACATCCTTCCTGAAAATATTCAAAAGAGAATTAGAAATGAAATCACTCGTTTGAGAGCTATGCCAAATGGTTCTCAAGAAATCTCTATTTTGACAACCTATTTAGATCTCATCACTACTTTGCCTTGGAAGACCTCCAGCATTGATGATGATGATTTAGATCATGTCAAAAAAGTCTTAGATGAAAATCACAACGGACTTGAGAAACAAAAAGATCGTATTTTACAGTATTTAGCTGTTAAACAATTGACCAATTCTTTAAAAGCGCCTATTCTCTGTTTCTATGGAGCTCCAGGTGTTGGTAAAACCTCTCTTGCTGTCTCAATTGCTAAAGCCTTAGGTAGAAAATTTGTCAAAGTCGCTTTAGGTGGTGTCTCTGATGAAGCAGAAATCAGAGGTCATAGAAGAACCTATATCGGAGCCATGCCTGGTCAAATCATCTCTTCCCTTGCAAAATGCGGAACTAATAACCCAGTCTTCTTACTCGATGAAATCGATAAGATCAATGGCGGCGGTTATCATGGAGATCCAGCTAGCGCCCTTCTTGAAGTCTTAGATCCAGAACAAAATCAATTCTTCAAGGATAATTATCTCGATGAAACCTTTGATCTTAGCAAGGTCTTATTCATTTGTACTGCAAATGATATCTCAAAGATTCCAAGCGCTTTATTCGACCGTTTGGAGATGATTGAACTCAATACCTATACTAAATTTGAGAAGATCGACATCGCTAAAACCCATCTCATCAAGCTTGAAGAACAATCCAATGGTATCAAACCTGGTATGATGGAATGGAAAGATGAAGCTTTAGATTACATCATCGAATATTACACTATGGAAGCAGGTGTTCGTAATCTTAGAAGAAAGATCGGAACTATCGACCGTAAATTCGCAGTCGATTATTTGAAAGATAAAGAGAACAATAGCAAAGTCACAGTTGATGTCGCTCTTGTCAAGAAATATTTAGGTGCTGAAATCTTCTATCATGAGAAAGATTTAGCTGATTCCCAAGTCGGTGTCATCAACGGCTTAGCCTATACTGATGCTGGCGGTGAAGTTTTGAAGATCGAATGCAATACTTTCCCAGGAAAAGGCGGACTTATTATGACTGGTAACTTAGGTGATGTTATGAAAGAAGCAACTGAAACAGCCCTTTCTTATGTCAGAAGCATTGGGCCAGAACTTGGAATCGATCCTGAATACTTCGCAACTCACGATATCCACGTTCACTTCCCAGAGAGTGCAACTCCAAAAGATGGACCAAGTGCTGGTGTTGCAACAGCTTGTGTCATCCTCTCTGCTATCACCGATACTAAAATTAGAAATGATGTAGCTATGACTGGTGAAATCGATTTGAGAGGTAATTCAATGCCAATCGGCGGTTTAAGAGAGAAGACCAATGCTGCAGTCAGAGAGCATATCAAAACTGTCTTCATCCCATATGAAAATCACAAAGATAGAGTTGAACTTCCAAAAGAGATCACTGATAACCTTGAGATTGTCGAAGTCAAAAAGGCAAAAGACTTATTCTCTGGTGTCTTCTTAGAAGATATCTATAAGAAAAAAGATGAAATAGCTAAAATCACCTCTACTAAGAAAGAAGAACCAGTCAAGAAAGCAAAAAAGGCTTCTAAAACCGATGCAGAATAAGCAATTGTTCTATAAAGCAGAATTCATCACCAGTGCGGCAAGAAAAGATCAGTTTAAAACTGATCATTCTGCCGTCACTTTGATGGGTAGATCTAATGTTGGAAAATCGACTTTGATCAATTCTTTGACTAAGAATGGAAATTTGATGAAGACCAGTAAAAAACCTGGTCGCACCCAACTTGTCAATTACGCTCTCATCAATGATAAATTCTATCTTGTCGATGTTCCAGGATACGGATTCGCCTCCTTTAAAAGAGATACCTTTGAAGGCTTGATGAAAGATTTCATCGAAGAAAATAAATGCTTGAAAAAGATTTATATCTTGATAGATTCTCGTCGACTTCTTCAAGAAGGCGATATTGAATTTGCTTCTTATCTTGAAAATCTCGGAATCAGATATGCATATATCTTCACTAAATGCGATAAACTCAACACATCTGAGAAACATTTCTTGGATTTGCAAATTCAGAAGATCAACGAAGAAAAAAGTGATGTCAAATGTTTTATCTCAGCTCAAAAAGATGATAAGAATCTCGATTTGATAAGACAGGATATGATCAAAGTTTGTAAAAAATGATATTGATGACGGGTGTTTTTTTAAAAACATCCGTTATTTTTTTAAATTTCTTTAATTTTTATTCGAATTTATTTATACTATTTGCGGCAATGAAAAGAAGGGATGAAGGTAAAGTTATTTTTAGAGAATCCTTGGTTGGTGAAAAAGGATAATAACTGCTTCTGAGTCGTCTTGGAGCCGATTTTAAAAGAGAGCGGTTTAGCCGAAGAGGGGTGGTACCGCGCAACTTGTTGCGTCCCTTCGTCTTGGAGGCACTTTTTTTATGAAAAAAGAAATGAACAAGGCTTATGAAGCCAAAACATGTGAAGAAGGAAAAGAAGAATTTTGGGAGAAAAATGGCTATTTTGAAGCCATGAGAAAAGAGAACTTGAACAAGACTCCTTTCTCAATGATCGTTCCTCCGCCAAATGTCACTGGTATTCTTCATATCGGTCACGCCTTGAATACTACAATTTTGGACATCATCGCAAGATATAAGAAGATATCTGGATACGATGTTCTCTTTTTAGCTGATATGGATCACGCCGGTATTGCTACCCAAGCTAAAGTTGAAGCAAAACTCAAAGAAGAAGGAAAGAATAAATACGAACTCGGAAGAGAAGAATTCCTCAAAGAAGTTTGGAAGTGGAAAGAAGAACACGGCGATTATATCTCTAAACAGTGGAGAGCTCTTGGATTATCCATGGATTATTCCAAAGAGAGATTTACCCTTGATGATGGTATGATCAAAGCTGTCAACACTGTTTTTAAACGCTTATATGATGAAGGACTCATCTATCGCGGTGAAAGAATCATCAACTGGGATCCAGTTTTGAAGACTGCCTTGAGCGATATTGAAGTCGTCTATTCTCAAGATAATGGCAAATTCTACTACTTCAAATATTGGTTAGAAGATCATTCCCGCTATCTTGAAGTCGCAACCACCCGTCCTGAAACGATGTTTGGCGATCAAGCAGTCTGCTTCAACCCTGAAGATGAGAGATATAAAGATTTAGAAGGAATGAAAGTCATCAATCCTGCAAATGGAGAATTATTACCTCTCATCGCTGATCGATATGTCGATAAAGAATTTGGAACTGGTGTCATGAAATGCACACCGGCTCATGATCCAAATGACTTTGCAATTGCAAAAAGACATGATTTGAAATTTGTCAAGACTATGAATGATGATGCGACAATGAACGAAAATTGTCCAAAGGAATATGTCGGACTTGATCGTTATGCCTGTAGAAAGAAAGTTGTCGAATATATCAAAGAAAACGGCGATCTCATCAAGATTGAAGATATTGTTCACAATGTCGGACACTCAGAAAGAAGTAAGGCTGTTGTCGAACCGATGCTTTCAAAACAGTGGTTTGTCAAGATGGATAAATTAGCAAGTGCTGTCATGGAAGTTCAAAAGAGCGATAAAGCCACTGTCTTCTTCCCAGATAGATTTAAAGATATCTTCTATCAATGGTTATCAAAGACCGATGATTGGTGCATTTCTCGTCAACTTTGGTGGGGACATAGAATTCCTGTCTACACCAATAAGGAAACTAAGGAAGTCATCTGTTCAACTGAAACCTTAGATCCAAATCTCTACGACCAAGATCCTGATGTTTTAGATACATGGTTCTCCTCTGCTCTTGCCCCATTTGCATTCTTAGGATGGCCAGATACTGATAATGAACTTTATAAGAGATTCTATCCGCTTGATGTCATGGTGACTGCTTATGATATCATCTTCTTCTGGGTTGAAAGAATGGCCTTTGAAGGACTTCATTTCACCTCCATCATGCCATTTAAAAAGGTCTACATTCACGGAATTGTTAGAGATAACCAAGGAAGAAAGATGTCAAAATCCTTAGGTAATGGTATCGATCCTTTCGATGTCATCGCAAAATATGGAACTGATTCTTTGCGTTATGCTTTGGCTACAGGTGGAACTCCAGGTCTTGATATCAATTTCTCCTATAACAAAGTTGAAAGCGCCCATAATTTCTTGAATAAAGTATGGAATGCATCTAGATATATCATTTCATTACTTCCTGAAGACTTCAAACCTAGTGCTATTGATGAATCTCGTTTATCTTTCTTAGATAGATGGATCTATGATGAAGCAGATAAGTTCTTGGTCAATGTCAAAAATAACATGGACAAATATGAATTAGGACTTGCCGCTGATTACGCTTATAGATTTGTTTATGATGAATTCTGCTCCGAATATCTTGAATATTCCAAGGTCACCTTAAATTCTGAAAATTCTGATAAAGAAGTTGTTTACAACGTTCTTTACGATATTTTAAAGAGAGTTCTCATCGTCTTATTCCCATTTGCACCATTCATCACTGAAGAGATCTATTCTTATTTACCAAATCATAAGAAATCCATCTACGAAGAATCCTATCCTGAAGTCAGCGCTTATAAAGCTGATAAGAAATCATTGGATTTAGCTTCTTCTTTAAAGGAAGCTATCAGAGTTGTGAGAAATCATAAATCACAATTATCATTAGCTCCAAATGCTCCGATTGACCTCAAAGTCAAAGGTGAAAAAGAAAATTATGATTTAGTACTTCCATATTTGTCTCGTTTCACCTTCTCTAAGAATATCGTTTTGACAGATGAAAATAGAGATGATTATCTCTACTTGAATAGTTTTGCTTTTGCTCTTGATGATTCCAATGATGAACAAAGTCAAGAAAAGATCAAAAAACGTGTTGAATTCTTGACTAAAGAGATCGAAAGAAGCAAGAAAATGCTTGATAATCCTAACTTTATCGCTAGAGCAAATCCTGAGAAAGTTAAAGCTGAAAAAGAAAAATATCAAGCCTTTGTCGATGAACTTAAAAAATATTCTAAATAATAGACAAAATATCTTTTAGACCTCCATATTAAATAGGAGGATAAAAAATATGGAATCTAGACTACTTACTGATGATGAGATGCTAGAGACAAAAGGTGGGGAAGCGATCACCTTGACTGCAGTCCTTGCCCTTTTATCAATCGGACTTGTTGCTGTTGTTTGCTATCGTCTTTTCATGTCTAAAAAGGGTAAGACAAAATTACCTGGCGGATTCGAATTTTCTTGGGAATGATCGATATCAGAAAAAAAGCTGTTCTCGATGGCTTCTTCTCTCTTGATGAGAAAGAATTGCTCGCTTTGATATTAGAGACAGGATCAAGTGAGGGTGATGTTGAAGCAGTATCAAAAAAACTGCTTGATAAATACGGGTCACTTGAAAATATCATCATTGAAAAAGAAGGAAGAGTTGAGATGAAAGGAGTTGGTTTTGTCAAAAGAATCAGACTTCTTTCATCCTTGGAGATATTTCGAAGATTTTCACTTCTTTCTATCGATTCGATTCACGATGATAAGGAATGCTTCTTACTCACTAAATCATTCTTTTATAAAAGAAAAAGGGAATGTTTACTAATTTTTGTCCTTGATGAAAATAAAAATGTCATCAAAATATTTCGATGTGATTCTAAAGGATCAAATAGGATCACCATTGATATTGAACAATTGAATCAGGTCTTAAAATACCGCTATTCCGGTTTGATATTAGTTCACAATCATCCAAGTGGATGCACTCTTCCTAGCGAAGATGATCTCGCATCATTTGAAAAAATATCAAAAATTTGTTCATTATATTCAATCAAAATCATCGATTTTATGATTGTTTCTGATAAAAATTGGTTTTCGATGTCTAATAAAAAAGAAAAATAGTTCTTTTATGGATAAAATATTATTTCTAATATTGAAATAAATTCATTTAAAAACTATAATGTTTATATCTTTGAAAGTGAAATGGAGGCTTTTTCATGGCTTATACAATGGATTCAAAACTTGAGGCAGGCATTGAGCTTGTTAAAGAAGGTAACTATAAAAAAGGCTTAAGACTTATCAACCTTTCCGCAAGAGCTGGTACAACTAAAGGCAAATCCTACTTTGAAGTCGGTAAAATTGTCAGAAATGGTTGCCCAGGAATCAGTCCAAACCCTGAAATGGCAAGACAGTTCTACGATACTTCTTGTTTCTTCTTATTCCAAGGAGATTGTGATACTCTCGATTATCACTATTTAGGTGATTATTATTACTATGCTTTAGGCACTGAACCACAAGATGTGGACCGCGCTTTAGAGTATTACCGTTTAGCTTGCAAAGATAATGATGATCCAGTCGCTCAAAAGATGGTTGATCAAATTGAAGGTAGTAAAGTCAAGGATGTCGAAGAGACTAAACCTGCTGCTGAAGCTGCTAGTGAAGTTGCAGCTACACCTGTTGAAGATAGCTATGATAAAGATTATGAAGCTGTTGTCAAAGAAGAAAGTGCTGATGACATGCTCTTACAAGCTATCCGTATGATCGATAACCCAGCTTCTACTGAAGAAGAAAGACTCGATGGTGTCGAACTTGCAAAAGCTGCTTGTGAAAAAGGTTCAGCTCGTGCTGCTATCTTAGTCGGCTTCTTATATGAAGGCAACAATTCACTTCTCACTAGAGATCTTGAAATGGCTAAGAAATATTATCTTGTCGGTATCAGCCGTGGATCCGCAAGTGCTGAATATCGTTTAGGCTTATTATATCTCGATAGAGATTGCCCATTCAGAGATGATGAAAGAGGACATGACTACATCGTTTCCAGTGCTAGAAAGGGTTATTCTTATGCCCTCAACTATCTTGGAGATTGCTTCAGAGCTAGAGTCAACGATCCAAAGAACTTAGCTGTTGCTTATCGTTATTATTCTCTTGCTGGAGAAAGAAAGCTCGGTATCGCTTATCACAATATGGCTGAAATCGATGCTTCAAGACAAAATATGGCCTTATCTAAAGAACATGAAAATTATGCTACTAGATATGGTTATGATCCTGTCAAAGGACTTCAAGATCCTTTATTCTTCTTAATGCATTAATCAAAAGAGGCTTCGGCCTCTTTTTTTAGAAATTTCAACAAAAAAACATTGAAATTATTATCGTTTTAAGATAAACTATTCAACGTTGTATGGCCTCCATAGCCTACAACCGCATCAAAGTGGTAATAAACACCTTATTGGGACCACAAGAGCGAGTACTTAGAAATTTGATAAAGGAGGCAAAAAGCACATGTACGCTATCATTTTAACTGGCGGCAAACAGCTCAAAGCCGAAGTTGGTCAAACTCTCTTCGTCGAAAAACTCGATGGTGAGAAGGATCAAGAAATCGTTTTCGACAAAGTTCTTTATGTCGAAGATGGTGATAATGTTCAACTCGGAAAACCGTTTGTCAACAATGCCACAGTGAAAGCCAAGATTGTCAAGCAGGGTCGTGAAAAGAAGATTCATGTTCTTCGTTACAAGGCCAAGTCTAACGTAAGAGTCCATCGTGGACATCGTCAACCTTATACTGCTGTTTCAGTCGAAGCTATTGAAGTTAAGTAGTTTATGATTGTTGTATCAGTGAATGAGCATATGGGTTCTGTATCTTCTATCTCTATCAAAGGACATGGAAATATGGAATGGGGTAAAGACATCGTCTGCGCAGCTGTTTCATCTTGCTTTATCGGTGCTTTAAACGCACTTAAGAATGAGAAATCATTTGAGTTTAAAGTTGAGGAAGGAGATGGACTTGTCAAAGCGATATCTGAGCTTGATATGCATGATAAGATCGTTCTGGAAACGCTTGTCATCCAATTGAATACCATAGCCGATAGTTTTCCTGATATTGTAAAAATTAAAGTTTCCAGGAAAGAAGGATAACATGGAATTAAGATTTAAACTTAACATCCAACTCTTTGCATCTCACAAGGGTGTCACTTCTACTAAAAACGGACGTGATTCTAATGCTCAGAGACTTGGTTGCAAATTGTTTGATGGACAATGGTGCCATTCTGGTTCAATCATTTATCGTCAAAGAGGAACTAAAATTCACGCCGGCAATAACGTTAAAAGAGGCGGCGATGATACTCTCTTTGCTTTGATTGATGGATATGTCAAGTTCGAAAGACTCGATAGACATCGTCAGAAGGTTTCTGTCTATCCGACAAAGCCTGAAGTCAGCGCAAAATAATTAAGCTTGATGATTATTAGCTTCGGGTTAATTCCCGAAGCTAATTTTTTTCTTTTTGGAGGTCAATATGAATGATAAAGTTAAAGTGACACTTGTCTCTGGAAAAGGTGGCGATGGAGCTATCGCTTTCAGAAGAGAAAAATGTGTTGAAGCCGGTGGACCCTATGGTGGTAACGGCGGAAAAGGTGGTTCTATCTACATCAAAAGTTCTTTGAGTGTCGATACCCTTGCAGATTATCGTTTTGGTAAGACTATCAAAGCCGAACCTGGCGATAATGGCAGAACTAAATTACAATATGGAAAAGATGCCAAAGATATCACTCTTCTTGTTCCTGTTGGCACTGTCATCGAAGATGAAAATGGAAAAGTTTTAGCTGATTTATATCATGAAGGTGATATCTATTTGGCTTGCAAAGGTGGAAGAGGTGGAAGAGGTAACGCTGCATTTAAAAACGCTCGTTTGAAAACACCTAACTTTGCTGAAAACGGACTTCCAGGAGAAGAAAAGACCTTTTATTTCGAACTCAAATTATTGGGAGATGTCGGTCTTGTCGGCTATCCAAATGTTGGAAAAAGCTCTTTTTTAAGTGCGGTTACAAGAGCCAATCCTGAGATTGCAAATTACCCGTTTACAACCTTAGAGCCGATGGTCGGTGTCTGTTTTGTCTCAGTCGATAAACGCTTTGTCGTCGCTGATATCCCTGGACTTATCGATGGTGCAAGTCAAGGAAGAGGCTTAGGCACTCAATTTTTAAGACATATCGAACGCTGTCTTGTCTTGCTCCACATCTTAGATGTCACGAAAGATAGCGATTTATACGAAGATTTCACCAAGATCAATTCTGAACTTGACACCTATTCTTCCAAGATGAAAGATAAAAAGATGATCATCGGTTTGAATAAAATCGATGAAGAATACGACAAGGAAAAAGTCGAAGAATTCAAGAAGAAAATCGATGGTAAATACGAAATTTTTGAATTCTCCTGCAAATCTGAAGTCGGATTAAAACCGCTTGAAAGAAGACTTTATACCCTTGTCAATCAAGCTAAGCTCAAAGCTATCAAAGAAAAGACTGTTGACGACAAAGAAGAAAAGGTCTATTCTGCCAAAGCTATTGATAACGGTAAGATTCCAGATTATGATATCGTAAGACTTGATGATTCCACCTTTGAAATCAAAGGTGAAAGAGTTGTTAGAACCTATCATCTCATCAACATCAAAACTGATGAAGGTATGGATAGATTATTAGCATACTTAGATAGAATCGGAATCGATGAAAGACTTAAGAAATTAGGAGCGAAGACAGGAGATACTGTCTATCTTGAAGATTTTGCTTTCGAATATTTTGAATAGTAGACAAATAAATGAGATATTGTCCATTTTTAATAGGGGGTAAAAAATGTATTATTATTTGCACGGACTCATCAGCATGCATTTAAAAAATAGCATCGTCATCGAATGTTCTGGCATCGGCTATGATGTTCTTGTAAGCCATGTCGATGAATATCCAATCGGTGAGAACATGTTTGTGTATACGACTTTTATTTCCAATGAAAATGAACAATATCTTGTCGGGTTTAAATCCCAGATGGAAAAATCTCTCTTTGAATCTTTGATTTCAGTCAGCGGAATCGGTGTTAAAACGGCTTTAAAAATGTTTGAAGCGACAAATGCTGAAAGAATCAGAATCGCCATCGAGAATAACGATACGATTTTTTTGATGAAACTTCCCGGCATCGGAAAAAAGAGTGCTACGCAGATCATCTTAGATCTCAAAGGACATATTCAAATAGACAGTGTCGATAGCAAGACAATCGATAAAAATCTCGATGAAGCTTGTGAAGCTTTGAAATCCTTAGGTTTCAAAGAAAAGGAAATCAAAGAAGCTATCTCTTCCATCTCAGAAAAAGGTTTGAGCGTCGAACAATACACCTCCTTAGCTTTGAGGAATTTAAATAAAAAATGAACAAAGAAGAAAACGAATTGGAAAAAGAAGGCACGGTCTTAAAAGAACTGAAAGAAAATCTCGATGAGGTCGATGTTTCTTTAAGACCAAAAATGCTTTCTGATTACATCGGACAGGATGCTATCAAAGAAGAACTTTCGATCTTCATTTGGGGCGCAAAAAAAAGGGAGGAATCACTAGATCACGTCCTTTTTTATGGACCACCAGGACTTGGAAAGACAACTCTTGCCAATGTCATCGCTAATGAGCTTGAAAGCGACATCAAAACGACCAATGGTTCTTCTTTGATAAGAACGGGTGATTTAGCAAGTATCTTATCATCGCTCAATCCCGGTGATGTCTTATTCATCGATGAAATCCACAGAATGCCAATCATCGTTCAAGAGGTTTTGTATTCAGCGATGGAGGATTTCAATCTTTCTTTGATCGTCGGAAAAGGTGCGGATGCAAGAACTTTGAATATTCCCTTACCACCGTTTACATTGGTAGGAGCTACTACCGATGCTGGTAAATTATCAGCTCCTTTAAGAGATCGTTTCGGTATCATCTTCCGTTTGAATTATTATTCACCGGAAGAGCTTTTGACCATCATCGAAAGAACGAGCAAAGCTCTTCATTTTCCTATCTCCTTAGATGCTGCTTATCAGATAGCTTTAAGAGGTAGAGGAACTCCAAGAATTGCCAATAGGTTATTCAGAAGAGTCAGAGATTACGCTACTTATGAAGGAAAAAATACCATCGATTTAGAATCCACCAATCACGCGATGAAATTTTTGAATATCGATGATTTAGGTCTGGATGAAACAGATCGTAAGTTACTTGAATGCTTAATATTCAGATATAATGGAAAACCTGTTGGACTTTCAAGCATCGCTTCAGCTATCGGTGAAAGCATCGAAAATGTCAGCGAAGTATATGAACCCTATCTTGTTCAAATCGGACTTATAAATCGCACTCCCAAAGGGAGAATTGCAACAAGAAAAGCCTATCAACATTTGAATATTCCCTACCCTGATAACACAATTTGATTGCAATTATTTAAAATGTCGATAAAAACTTTAAAAATACCTTTTAAATGAGCAATTATTTCTTGTAAAAAGTGCTCATTTTTGTTAGATTATACGAGTATATTTTTTTATTAAAAGCAATGTGTGCTTAAATATAATAATAGGAGGAATTCCTCAATGCGTCGTTTCTTAGCTTATAGTATTATGATGTTGACAGTTGTCGGCACGTTAGTTTTTAATACCCAAACAGTATTAGAGTCCACAACCGATGCAATGGAGTATGGCAAATCCACTCAATTGACCTTCTCTTTGACTAGTAGAGATCAAGCGGATTACAATGTTGCTAATTATCCTGATTTAAATCCTTATCTTGCTAATAATGATTTAACCACTATCGATATCAAATCAAAGATCATGGATAGACTTGATTCCATCGGCGTCAGAAATGCTGATGTTGAAATTGTCAACGGTATCACATCCGGAAGTCAAAAAGGAGAAGGATACAAAGTCAATGTCACTTTTTCACCTCTCTCTGATACTGAACTTAGCAATGTCAAGCAAATCTTGAGCTATGATGGTTCTTTATCAATCGCCACTGTCGGTGATGATACTGTCAAATATCAAGATCACGGAGATTTCTTCGCAGATACTGCTGCTAAAATTGTCTACAGTGGTACAACTGCTTATCCTGCTATTTGTATTGATGATACAACTGAGATGGATGAACTTATCACTGCTGCTAAAAATGCTTCTGATGCTCATAAAAATGATAAGAAGACAGAAGAGACAAAATCAGCTAATCGTAAATATGCTGATGATTCTAGCGATTCTAGCGATTCTAGCGAATCAGAAGATACTTCCAATGAAACAAAGCTCATCTTGTGGCAAAATAAAACCACCGATGATACTTACAATAAAGCCTACGGATATAATGGTGAAGAAGTCGATGATAAAGTCTTAGCTAAAGTTGTCTGCACCTTGGACACTTCTAACTATTCATCCGACAATAAAATCATCACTATCACCAGTGACAAAGATGGAAATGCCTTCACAGTATCAACTGCAAGAACTATGGTTGCTATGTTGAACAGTTCTGATTACGGCTTTGATATTCATTATTTGTATTCCAATACAATCTATGCAGGCTTTGGTTCTAAAGCATTAAATAATACTTATATCACCTTTGGTGTTTGCTTAGCTGCTATTGTGCTTCTTCTCATCTTATTCTATGGATACAGCGGTATCACAGCTAGCATCAACTTATTAGCCACTGTCTTTATGTCCTTATTCTTATTCAATTTATTAGGATTTGAATTCTCAATCGCTGGTATCTTAGGTGTTTGTGTCGCTGCTTGCCTTTCTATCTTCTTATCTTGCAATTACTTCGAACATATCAAAAACGAACTCAAGAAAGGTAGAGATATCGAAAAGGCTAATAAAGAAGGATATCGTAAATCCTTCCTCATCGGACTTGATACTTCTATTGTCTTATTCGTCGCTTCCTTATTCAGTTTCTTATTAGCCTTAGGTTCTTATAAAACGTTCTTCGGAGCTGTCTTAGTCGGTACCCTTGTTTCTTGGGTAATCACAACCTTCCTCAACAAGTGGGCTACTTACTGGCTTTGCAAAGATGTTAAAGAGAACAATAAACCATATTTCTCCTTTAAGAAAGCTGCTAAAGAAAATAAAAAAGTCGCTTATGTCAAACCTTCTAAGAAAGGTAGAATGCCACTTTATATCTCAGTCGCTGTTGCTGTTTTAGCTCTCGGTATCGGATTACCTCTCAACTATGCAACCAAATCTGGTGATGCATCATTCTTCAACAATTCCGGTTCCTATACTAATTCCTATCAATTGACAATCGCCTTTGGTACTTATAATAAATCTTACAATCAACTTGAAAGTTCTGATGCTTACATCGAATATATCAAGAAAATCGGTGAAAATTCCGATGACAAATTCTCCTTTGTCACCAAAGATGAAGCTAGTAAACTCACAACTACAAATTATGTAACTTATGATGCTTCTAGCGCTTTTGTCAACACTGTTGAAGATAAAGATGATGATAATATCACTTATTACATCAATTACTTCAGCGTTCACACTTATCAAAATCTCAATGATGTCAAATCATCTAATGAGAATAAATCTATCTTAGAAGCCCTCAAAGATGGTATGGATGGATCTAGCGCTTTGACTATCACTCTTGATGATAATACTCTTATCAATCCTTTGAATGATGGTAACTATAAGAGTTCTTCTTATTCTATCTATTCTCTTTCCACCTCACCTTTGAATCTCAAACACGATGTCTTAAATCTCTTCTTAGTCATCTTCTTAATCGCTGCTTTTGCTTCTATTTATGCCTTTATCAGATACGGATTGAACACTTTCTTAAGCGTCATCACTTCCGGCACTGTCTTTGCAGCTTTGAGCGTTGGCGTTCTTGCTTTATCTCAACTTGCCTTCACTCCATATGTCGCCTTTGTCTTATTCGCTTTCAACCTCATCTTCGACTTTATGGTCATTCCAACTTTAAGTGAAAATAAAGCTACTATCAAAGAAAAAGGCTTGAAGGGAAAAGCCTTAGAAGAAGAAAGAGCTGATATCTTGAATGAATTGACAAGCAAGAATATCACTATCTTAGCTTCTAGCTTTGTCGCAGGTATCATCTTCTCCATTCCATTTGTCTTCATTGATTCTTCCTTACTTTCAACAACTGTTTATGGAATCATCTTAGCTGTCTTAGGATTTGTTCTCATCTTCACTTTCGTCCTTCCATTCCATCTCCTTTGCTCTTCTCATATCAACTTCAAGCGTTTCAACGATTGGTTTATGAGTAGAAAGACTAGCAAGAAAGAAGAAAAAGAAAAGCTTGAAGAAAGCAAAGTCGCTGAAGCAAGCAAATCTAATAATCCAAATGAATTTGCTCCTGATGGAACTCGATATGTTGATAGTGAAGGACCACATGAAACTATCATCATCGGTATGAATGAATTCCGTCATCACTGATATGAAAACGATATTAACAAAATTACTTGAACATTATCGAATTTCTTTAGAAGACCTCAGGGAGAGAAATCTCCCGGGGTCTTTTATTCATTTAGAAGATCCTTTTTCAGATGATAGATTCAATGATGTGATTTCAAGAATTAAAAAAGCCGTTGATGAAAAAGAGAAGACAGTCATCTACGGAGATTATGACGTCGATGGTTTGACCTCTACTTGCATCATGAAAAAAACTCTTGATAAGTTGGGTTTAAATCCAGGTTATTTCATCCCTTCAAGATATAAAGAAGGATACGGACTTGTCAAAGAGAGAGTGCGTGATTTTAAAAATAAAGGGTACTCACTCATCATCACTGTCGATAATGGGATAAGCGCCTTTGAAGCTATCGAAGAAGCTTATAAATTAGGGATGGAAGTAGTGATAATCGATCACCACGAAATTCCTGAGAAGAAAGTGATGACAGAACATATCTTTCATCAAAATATCTCTAAGTTCATCTCTTATAATTGTTCAGCAGCTAGCCTCTGTCTTTTTGTCTCTTCTAAACTTTTAGGCTATTATGATGAATATTTAGCTACTTTAGCTGGCATTGCTGTCTTTTCAGATGTCATGCCCTTAGTCGGTAACAACTTAGAACTTGTTAAGATCGCTCTTTCCAATTTAAAGAAGAAACTCTACCCGAATATTTGTTCTTTGATTCCGTATAAAAATAGTCCGATTTGTTATGATGATATCAATTTTTATATCATTCCAAGTCTCAACTCGGTAGGCCGAGTTGAAAACGATGTGATGGCGACAAATAAAGCCTGTAAGCTTCTTGTTGAAGATGATGAAAAAGAAATTCAAAGATTAGCTAAATACGTATCTGATATCAATTTGAAAAGAAAAGAATTGATAAAAAGTGCTGTTATCGATGAAAAATTATCCTTTGATAGCACTCATTCTTATAGTGGTATCATTCAAACTTCTTCAGGCCTTGCTGGATTATTTGCAAATAAATTGCTGAGAGAAAAAGATAAAGCCATCATGTTATTTGCTCTTGATGAGAAAAATCCTGAATGTCTTGTCGGTTCTATCCGAGCTAAAAAAGGTTATGACTTGATTTCTTTTTTAGAGAAGAATAAAAAATATTTCATTCATTGTGGCGGACATAAACAAGCCTGCGGAGTTACGATACTTAAGAAAGATTATTTTCAAATTGCGATTTTATTTTCAACGGAGATTGAAAAACAAGCTTTGTTTATCAAAGATGATGATGAAGATGATATCGAAATCGAACTTTCTGATTTGAATAAAGAAAATTATGATATCTATCAAAGTTTTTATCCCTTCGGTGAAGGATTCCAAGCCTGTAAATTTAAAATCACTGTAGCTAAAAATGATGTCAAAGTCGCTCCTTCTAATAAGGTGAGTTATGTCATTTCAAAAGATCGAACATCCAAAGTGACTTATTTTGGAGTTCCAAAGCAATTAGCTGAAGAAAAAGATATGATAACCTTCATCGGTGACTTCAAAAAAGAAGAATTCAATTCTCAAATTTCATACTGTCTTATAGCTAGTGAATCAAAATAGTTTCATTCTTGTTTCTATTTTGTTTCAAAAGCAAATAATTGTTTATTTTTCATCAATTTTAAGTTATGCTCCTTTTAAATAAGGAGCATTTTTATGAAGGAACTTTACATTTATCATCAAGAAGAGAAGATTAGAAAATTATTGTTTAAGAAGAAAGATATCGATACTTTTTTACAAAATGAGAGCATTTATTCTCTTTTTTGTTCTAATTACAAAAAAAGACTTGAAGGATATGTCATCAAATGTTCGAGTCTTGATATTGAAG
>CAVEQA010000008.1:25854-27794 GCA_963617725.1 Paludibacteraceae bacterium | reverse complement strand
GTTATCCACTTATCAACATTTGAGTTATCAACTGTACATTTATCAACAACTTATCCACATTTTACATATTGTGGGTAAGTGGATAACTGCATATATATAATAAAGCAGCACTTTTGAAAAACATTGTGGATAACTTTTTTGGGGCTTAAATTTATCTTTAAAATTAAAGACATTAAGACTATAATCTTTGACCGAGGACTGAAATATGAGAACTACAAATTTAGATAATCAACTATCCGAGATTTCAGATGCCGTCTTAGAAAAGTTAAATAAGTCAATAAATAATCCTAGGCAATTCGATACTATCTTTGGTTCAAATGCCTTTGAACTCAAAAGTTTAAATAATGGTCGTGCTATATTCGTTGCTGATTCATCATCTTCAATGATGTTGATCAAAAACTTCTATACGCCACTAATAAAACAAGCACTTGCTGAAATCACTGAAACTAATTATGAAATAGAGATTACTGATCGTTTATCCTATAGACAAAAAAGAGAAGCTATTGAAAAAGCTGATGCAACCTTCTTTAAGAACAGCCATTTATCAAGCAGTTATACCTTCGATAATTTCGTCATCGGAGATTCTAATAAAATGGCTTATCAAGCATCTATCTTCGCTGTAAATAATCCAGGAACATATAATCCTATCTTCATTTATTCTAAATCGGGATTAGGAAAAACGCATCTTCTTCAAAGTATTGGTAACGAATATAAAAATCATCATCCTAATAGTAATGTCTTATATATTTCAGCCGATGAGTTCATCGATGAATTCATCAAATATGTCAGAGGTGAAAAAGAAAGTGAAAATTTAAAAGATTTCTTTTCCACTATCGATATGCTTCTTGTAGATGATATTCAGATGTTAAAAGACAAAGAAGAAACACAACAGATGTTCTTCAATGTTTTCAATCTTTTAGTTCAAAACAATAAACAAATCGTTTTGACCTCTGATAAAGCACCTGATGACTTAAAAGGACTTCAAGATCGTTTAGTTTCAAGATTCAGTGGTGGTTTAACCGTCGATATCCATTCTCCTGATCAAGAGACCTTGATTGAGATTTTAAAAATGAAAATCAAAGTCAACAATCTCTCTCTTGATATGTTCGATGAAGACGTACTCTCTTACTTAGCATTAAATTATTCGACTAATGTTCGTGTCTTAAATGGTGCTTTCACCCGTTTGATATTCGGAATCACCAGTCAAAAGCCTGAAGGAAAAATCACTCTTGCCTTTACAAAGCAAGTCTTCTTAGATGATGAAACAAGAAAATCTAAGAAAGGTAAGGTCGATATCGATCAGGTTATCAATTCTGTCAGTGAATACTACAACTTAACTCCAAATCAATTAAAATCAAAAGTCAGAACCTCTCAGATAGCCTTAGCAAGACAAATAGCTATGTATCTATCTAGAGAACTTCTCACTCTTCCATATCAAGAAATAGGTAAAGCCTTTGGAAAAGACCATTCAACTGTCTTGACCAATGTTCAAAAAATATCTAATCTCTATAAGAGCGATGCTCTTGTAAAAAAGAACGTCGATGACCTATCAAAACGCATTATGAATACCTCTAAATAAGACTCAAATGAGTCTTATTTTTTTGTTTATAAACAAAGTTATCCACATGCTTAACCACTAAAAACGACCTGTTTTAAGCCATATTGTTATCAATTGTTAGTAAGTAATTTGAAATGTAAATTTTATTTTGTTGTTTTCAAATTCTAAATTATCTCGATAATTATTATATTTTTAATAAAAAGTCTTTTTAAAATTAGATTAATTTTGTGTGACTTATCCACAATAAATGGCCCTCTATTATTAGTATTATTTTTAAAAATATTCCTTATTATGTAAATAAAATTACGCATCAAAAAATGACAAATTTGAAATTGTGAAATTTATCGATTTTATCGCTTGTTTTTCTTTTTCTTATGTATAA
>CAVEQA010000008.1:0-25796 GCA_963617725.1 Paludibacteraceae bacterium | reverse complement strand
AACTAGTATAATTAATATATATTTATTTTTAGGAGATAATTAAATATGAAACTTGCAATAAAACGTCTTGAATTCTTACGAATACTTAACTTTGCTAATCAAATCATCCCTGCAAAAAGTCCTGAAAGTCAATTTATGAACTTCCTTGTTGAATGCAGAGAGGATGGTCTTTCAATAATCGCTAGTGATGGAACTATTTCAACTAAAGTTGATCAGCCTTTGAAAAATGAAAAAGGTGAAGATATCATTTTAAATATCGAACCAGGATTCATTCAAATCCCTGCCCGTTTATTCTTAGATATTATTTCTAAAATCGGAGGTGATATTGTCACATTGAAATTATGTGATTCAACACTCCTCAATGTTTCTGATGGTGTCAATGATTTCAATTTAAAAACTAAAGACGGAAATGAATATCCAAATGTCAATCTTTCACTTCCTTCTGAAATCAAAGGTTTAAATGTCAAAATTTCTGATTTCAAAAAATTATTTGATACCACTGCTTTTGCTACTGCTACAAGAGGTCCAAAGGAATTATTTCAAGGTATCAATATTAGATCGAATAACGGAAAGTTATATTTCTTAGCTACTGACTCATATCGTATGGCTAGATATGCAGTTGAATTGCAGAATTGTGATCAAGAACTCAATTTCACAAGTCCAGTCAAAGCTTTAGATATGGTCTCTAAAATCAGTGAAGAAGGTGAATGCACTATTTATTTCGACGATCAAAGAGCATTGTTTGTCTCTAATGGCATCACCCTTTCTACTCGTCTTATTCGTGGAGAGTTCCCATCTGCTGATAGAATCATTCCTGTTTCATTTGACTATTCTTGCAAACTTAAGACAAAGGATTTTTTAGAAGCAGCTGATTTGATTAAGATTGTTTCTGTCATTGAAAACAAGAATTGTCAAGCTAGATTGATTCTTTCAAAAGATACAGGAGCTACTCTCACTGCTAAGAGTACTAATTACGGCGATGGTAAAGTCACCTTGAAATGTTCTGAAATCAATCTTCCTGAAGACCAAAATGTTTTTGAAATCGGATTTAATATCGATTATGTTGTCGCTTCAGTCAAAGCTTTGAATTCAGAAGAGTTCTCTTTTGAATTTGTTTCACCGACAAGAATGTTCATGGTGAAAAATGATGATGTTGAAAATATTCAAATTGTCACTCCAATCAGAATGAACACATTCGATTGATGATTTTTTGAACTGATAATATTTATGACTAGTGTCATAAAAGAAAGGGTTAATGATGACAAAAGAGCAAGCGTTACAGCTTTGGGATGAGTTATTCGATGGCAATGATGTTGCTTTTGATTATGCCTCCCATGAAATTCATAAAGAAGATTATCAAAATGATGATAATGGTTTTGGTTGGGATATAGACTTTAAACAACCATTAGCATCAGGTGGTAGCAATAACACTTTAAATATGACTATCTCCTCTGTTATTACTAAAGCAGTCAGAGGTGGTAAGCCATCATTTAAGATAGCTAATTTCACTTATGAAGTTAGAAAAGGCAAAAGATATGGTTCTTTTGAAATTTTTGATGTGACTGATAAAAATCATCCTATTTCCATGGAACCAAATGATACAAATCAAGATGCATATTACAATGCTGAAAGGAAAAGAAAGCAATTAGAAGATACAACTAGAGCGAAACCATATATGTTTAAAAATGATTTTTTAAAAAATCTCATCAATCCGTTTAAAAATAAACCAGTTGAAGAGAAGAAAAAAGATTATGAAGAAGTAAAGCCGATATTTGAAGCTGAAAAAGATGTAGTTGAAAAAGATGATGAATCAGAAGTCATTTTAGATACATCAGATGATTCAACTAGTGTTGAAGTAGTTGAAGATGAAAATAAAGAAGTAGTCGTAGATAGTGAAGAAAGCAGTGAAGTAGTCGAAGAATTAGATAGTGAGAAGACATTAGATTCCGAAGAACCAATAGTTTCTGATGCTGCTGAAGTAGTTGAAGATGAAAATAAAGAAGTAGTCGTAGATAGTGAAGAAAGCAGTGAAGTAGTCGAAGAATTAGATAGTGAGAAGACATTAGATTCCGAAGAACCAATAGTTTCTGATGCTGCTGAAGTAGTTGAAGATGAAAATAAAGAAGTAGTCGTAGATGGTGAAGAAAGCGGTGAAGTAGTCGAAGAATTAGATAGTGAGAAAATATTAGATTCCGAAAAAACAGTAGTTTCTGATGATAATCATGAATATGATAGTAATACTAGTGATGTCGATAAGAAGACTGTCGTTGAAAATGCTGAACCATTAGTTACTGTCACATTTGATGATGATGAAAATGAATTCGTAAATACTGATACTTTCAAGAAAGATGAATGGAAAGATGTTGATGGTAAAGAGAATGCTATCACATCTGTTTCTGATGCTAAATTTGTCTCTTCTTGTCAGGAAACTGATGATGAGATAAAAGAAGAAATCAAGCCTGAAGTTGATACTACTGACAAAGTGGCATCTACTAATTTTGATTTTGATAAAGAATATAAAGAAGAAATAAATCCTCAATATCAAGATGTTGAGACTAAAATAGAAGAAACTAAAGTTGAAGATTCTGACATGGATGAAGAAGAGATTTCTAAATATATCGATGATGAAGATGATGAAACGATCATTATTGATACTGATTTAGATGAACCAGATGAAAATACTGATATCGGCGGTCTTTTACATAAGATTGATGATTTGAAAAAGCTTGTTTCCTATCTTGAAAAAGAACAAGGTAAGACAAAGAATGAGATGAAGAGTCTTTCTGATGCTTTTGAAAAAGAAAAGAAAACAAGTGTTTCAGTCAATGAAGATAATACACAATTGAATTCTCAAGTCTGTTCTCTTTCTATTGAAAAGACTAAGTTAGAAGATGAAATTAAATCTTTGAAAGAAAATATTGAGAATTTAAAAGCTACTATCGAGAAGAAAGAAGAAGAAAATAAAAAATTGAATCATGATCTTGAAGATATGAAAGTGAAAGTTGAAAAATCAAATCAAGATAATGAACAAAGTAAGACAACTATCATTTCTTTGAATGATTTGAAGGTTCAAAATGAAAAGAAATATGCGGAGATGACTCAAAAATTATCCGATGTCTCTCTTTCTTTAGCTAGTGTTCAAAAGAACAATGAAAAGCTTGAAAGTGATTTGAATGAAAAAGATGTTCAAATTCAAAAATTATTGGATGAAAAGACACTTCTTTCAGATAAGAATTTAGAATTAGAAAATATAATCAAAACAAAAGATGAAGATATTTCTTCTTTGAATCAAGTCATTCAAACTAAAAATGATGAGATTGAAAAAGATAGAAGAGAAGAATTATTTATCAAGGCAAGAATCGATGATAGTTACTTTGATGAATGTCTTTCCTATTTGAATATCAATTCTCTTCCTATCACCTTAGATAATATCTATTTAGCTTTGAATAAGAATCCTCAATGGGAGAAGAATTTCACATCTGAAGTCATCTATAGGCCTGTTGAAGACCAAAAAGAAGAAGATACCTTAGAAGATATGTCGATGAAATGTGAACTTGTCGAAGATCTTGATGTCACATATCTAACTGAAGAAATCGAAAGAAAATCCGAGGCTTTACAAGCATTTAAAGAAAAATTTAAAACTGAAAATGAAGCATTTGATTTTTCAGGTAGAGCTATCAGATATGAAGAATATCAAAATAAAGATTCAAAGGCTGGCTGGGATTTCATCACCTTGGATGATGATATCGTCATTGCCAATTTAAAATCATTAGCTGATTATAATCCTAATGAAGAATTCCAAACCAATGGTCATATCTTTAAAGTGGTCACTAGAGATGGTAAAAAGAGAATTGAATCAAGTGAATATGTCACTGATATCTATAACTTCAAACAAGCTATGGAAGTGGTTGAACAAGGAAGTAAAAAACAAGTACCGCTTGTTTATATCTTCATCAAATTCACTGGTAATAAGAAAGAAACCTATGATGTCAAGAATCAGAAGAAATTCAACGATCTCATCGAAGGCACTGTTCAAAAAGCTTGTCCGCATAGCTTTATAAAATTACAATGCACTAAGTCATATACATTCATCACTTTTGATCCTACTGTTGATGATGCCTATAAAGAAATTCATCGTTATAGTCTCTTATTGAATTCTTATAGATTTGCTTTCAATAAGTTATATCTCTTAAATGCTGTCATCGTCGTCGATAAGGTCATGATACCATTCAATTATAGAAGTCTTGGATTTGAACAAATATTAGGTATCTCTGATGATATCGATATGAAGGCTATCAACTATTGCTTGAATAAGGTCAATATGGTTGATTCTAGCATTTCTAGATTAGTTCATATCGGACCTCAAATCATCGATGATTTACCTATCAGCCGTTCTAAATTGACTGATTCCACCTTAGGAAAAGGTAATTTTGAAGTAGCTTATGGATTCAACAAGACATTCTATGTTATGAAGTTCCGTTTTGAAGTTGGTGTCAAATAATTTCACGTGAAATAGTTTATAGATTAGGAGTAGAAAATATGAATGTAACCGAAAGATTTTTAAATTATGTCGCCATTGAATCCACATCATATGAACCAAAAGAAGACAGCTGTTCAAGCGATAAAATCCTAGATGTGACAAGACTTCTTTTAAAAGAATTACAAGCATTGAATCCTGAAGAGATATCTGTCAATAAATTCGGAATCATCGATGCTAAATTTAAAGGTGTCGGAGATAAATCACGTCTTGTTTTATGCTCACATATGGACACCTCAAATCAAGCTAGCGATAAAGATGTCAAAGTTAAAATTGAATTATATGAAGGTAAAGATATTGTTTTAAACGATTATATGGTTTTGAGTGAGAAGACCTTCCCTTCTTTAAAAAGATCTTTGAATCATCATATCATTCACACCGATGGTACAACTCTATTAGGTGGTGATGATAAAGCTGGAATCGCCATCATCATGCAAGCGATAAATGAATTGAGAGACGCTAATGTCGAATGTAGACCACTTGAAATCATCTTTACAACCGATGAAGAAATAGGTGTTGATGCTGAACATGTCTCGATGGAAGTTGTCACTTCTCCCTATGGCTATACAGTCGATGGAGGTCCATATGACTATCTTTCAATTGAAACATTCACAGCTTATAGTATGAATGTTAAAGTCACTGGTAAATCAATCCATCCAGGATCAGCTAAGAATAAGATGGTCAATGCTTCTAATGTCTTGATTCATTTCCAAAATGCTCTTCCAGAATATTTAAGACCTGAAGACACTGAAGATAAAGAACCATTCTTCCATCTCTGTTCAATCTCTGGCAGTGAAGAAAGCTGCAGTGCTTCTTATATCATCCGTTCATTTGATGAAAATCAAATCTTATCCTTGATTGAATTAGCTAAGTTGACAGCTAGAAGAATCAATTATTCATTAGGATATGAAGCTATTGTGCTTGACATTCACAATCAATATCACAATATGAAAGTTGAACTTGATAAACATCCAAAGATTCAACAGGAGATTGAAGGTGTCTATAAGAAGTTGAATTTCCCACTTGAATATGAAGCGGTTAGAGGTGGAACAACTGGCTCTCAACTTTCATTTATGGGACTTCCATGTCCAAATCTTGGAACTGGTGATTATAACTGCCATGGACCTTATGAATATGTCGATCAAGAAGAAATGGAAATGATGGTTGAAGTTATAAAAGAGCTTATAAAAGCTTAAAATCTCGACATTATATATAAAGATATAATCGTATGTAAAAATTACATATTAAAAGTAAGCGTTTACAACTTTTTTATTCTTTTTGTTTTTTTAAAAGATTATTTTAAAAAAAATATAAAAAAATTTAAAAAATAGGTGATTTTTATATGAAATCATCTATTTTTATTTAAAAAAGTCGATAAAAATTATAAAATTTACTTAAAATTAATAGGTGTTTTTAGATAAAATATACAAGAATCTTTTTTCGGAGGTAGATTTTAATATGAAAAAAATTATTACATTACTCGGAGCGGTCGCTACTTTAGGGTTAGCTGGTTGCTCAAAGACATCTAGTTCAGTTGATTTTTCTGCTCTTCAAGAAGATAAAACAACTACATTCATTGTTGAAGTAGATGATAATCTTGATTCGAAAACTAATGGTAAAGCTAGAAATCGTGCTTTAAGTGATGTTAAATTTAAACTCACTGGCTTCGATTATTCTGTTCCATATGTTTATGACCGTGTTTTAAATGGTTTTGCCATCACTGTCAACTCAAAACAAGCTTCTTTATGCGAAGCAGTTTTAAAGAGTTCTAATTACGTTTCAAACGTCACTGAAGAAACTCGTTATTCTATGCCGACTGGCGATAGTGGAACAACTACAACATATATCAATGGTGAAGCAACTACAACTGAAGATAAATCAACATCAGCTGAAAAGACTGCTTATAGCAATAGAGAATACATTTTAAAGAATGTCTCAGCCTCTGATATGGGAGCATCAAATGACCAAATCAAAGCTGTCACTGGTAAGGATGCTGCTTTAGGAAAAGGTGTTACTATCGGTATCATCGATACTGGTCTTATTCTCAACCAAGTTTCTGAAGTTGAAGATGAAGATGGTAATTTAGTCGCTAATTCATATCGTACTACCGCTGAAGAAAATATGAAAAGTAAAGGACTTGGTAGCTACATCAATGCTGCAGCTTTCCGTCCTTTCACTGCTGCTGATAATTGGACTGATACTCTTTCAAAAGAGAAGATTGAAAGTGTCAAGACTTCTTTGACTGGTTCTAAATATAGACGTTTAAACAATAAGATTCCATTCTCCTATGATTATGTTGGAAATGATAACAATGTCAATCCAGATCCAGAAGAAGGAAATCATGGTACTCACGTCGCCGGTCTTGCTGCCGCTAATGGAACTGATTTCCAAGGTGTCAGTAAAAATGCCCAACTTGCTATCTTCAAAGTCTTCGGAGATAAGGCAACTGGTGCTGGTGATGCTGCTATCGCTGCTGCTTTAAATGATGCTGCAACCTTAGGACTTGATATGGTCAACCTCTCTTTAGGTTCTCCACTTGATGAGAGCAAATCTTCCTCTGGTTCTGCTGCTATCAAGGCTTTATCAAATTGTTCAAAGGCTGGTACTATTGTCAATTTCTCTGCCGGTAATGATGGAAAAGGTTCTTTTGCATCAACCAAGGGTTATTCTCAATGGTCAACTGATACTGTTGAATCTGGTATTTTAGGAAGCTATGCTGCTGATTCTACCTTAGCAAATATCGTCGCTTCTTCTAATCCTACTCAAAAGTTCTACACCTCTTTGATTCAAGTCGGTGATCAAGTTGTTCAATTTGAAAACCAAATGGTCAACAAATCTGGTTCTTCAACTTCTTATTCAACTGAATATCCATTTGCAGAAACTATCGAAAATAATGGTAATGATACTGTCAATTATCCAAATCTTAAGAATGCTGATGGATCATATAACTATATTTATGTCAAAGATCACGGTAAATCATCTGCTTATGATAAAGACGCTAACGGTGTTATCGATTCTAAATACAAAGGTAAGATTGTCGTCTGTGATCGTGGTGGCTCAGTCACTTTCGAAAGTATGGCACAATCCGCTGCTGCAGCTGAAGCTGCTGCCTTGATCGTTATCAATAACACCACTGAAACTACTTTCTCTCTTTCAATGTCCTTTGGTAACTTCACACCTAACTTCCCGGTTATCTTTGTTCTCTCTTCTGGTGGTGATATCTTAAAAGCAGCTCTTACAAATAATGCTGGTAAGATGAATATTGTCTCCAACAGAGTCGCTGATACTGCTGATGGTAATGGTATCTCAAGTTATTCAAGTGATGGTACTACAAGTGATTTATCCATCTCACCAACTATCTCTGCTCCTGGTTATCAAGTTATCTCATCCATCTCTGCTGATGTCAATGGTACAAAGAGTGGTTCTACAAGAATTTATAATTCTAACCTCTATGGCTACGAATATATGCAAGGTACTTCTATGGCAAGTCCTAACCTTACAGGTGCTATGGCTGCTGCCTTATCTGAATATGTTCCAGGTTCTGGTGCTAAAGCTGTCGCTGATGATGAAGCGTATGCTTTAAAGAAGAAAGAACTTTCTTCAATCATGATGTCCACTGCTGATAGCAATATCGGAACAAATAAGAAATCAGAATCAATCCGCCGTCAAGGTGCTGGTGAAATCAACACTTCAAGAATCTTAGCCGCTGATTCTTATGTCACATCTTCGTTGAATAATGATGATGCCTTAGTTAAATCTAAAGCTGAACTTAAGAATTCTAAAACATTAGAAGATGGTGGAACTTTATATCATGCAGATTTAAGCAAAGATGAAGAAGCTTATATCAATATCCCATATGAAATTCATAATACTTCTTCAACTGCCAAGCAATATACCCCAAGTTTGAAGCTCTTGATTCCATCTCTTGATGTTCAATACACAGCTCAAGATGCATATGATGCTTACTACAATAAAGATACAACCAATACTGAAACCATGGCTGAAAATCTCACTGGTAACATCACTACCTCTATCTATGATGATGAGGTTACAGTTCCTGCTAGTGCATATGCTAGTGATGTGACAAGTGTTTCTGTCGCTGCTAATTCTACAGTTACTGGAAGTATCAAAGTTCGTATCGATAATCTCCAATTCTCAAAGAGCTTCGGTAACAGTGATATCATTGAAGATTCAGATAAACATTCAACATCTGATTATGAAAAATATGAAACTGAAGACTTCACTGGTACCTTAAGAGAATATTTCAACAAATATTTCTCCTCTACTAAGGGTAGCTATGTCGAAGGCTTTGTCACCTTCACCGATAGTGACTCAACTACTAAAGGCACTGCTAAAGATACATCTATGAATATGCCATTCCTTGGCTTCTATGGAGACTATACTGCAGGTGCTGCTGTTGAACCATTCCAATTCGAAAAAGAAGACAATCATCTTTATAACTCAAATATGATTGATGCTTATTTGAAGAATTTAAATTCTAATTATAAGAAAGAAAATGCCTATGTTGGATCAACACTTGCAGGTCATGCTGGTGCTGTCAAGTCAAGTGTCATCAATAACATTCTCAACTTCAACACTGCTGGTCTTTCTTCTGTCAATGGTGAATTTACCGATGTTATCGATACATCTACCGGAACTGATAGAATCGTCGCTGGTGGTGAAGCAGGATCTGATCACTTATTTGCTACATTCTTCGTTTTAAGAAATGTCTCCTCTGCTACTTGGACAATCAAAAATACTGATGGTAGCACTGTAAAGACTGGTAAAGTAACTAACAAGTGGTTATATGGTGGTTCTACACTTCTTGAATCTGATAGTTTATTGAAGAGCTGGCTCATCATTGATTCTTCAGTTATGAATGCTTCAAGAGCAGTCGCAGATATCGATTTGAGTGATATCTCCGATGGTGATTACACACTTTCTTTCTCTTTCAACCTCACCGCTACTGATAATGATGGTAATGAAGGAATTCAAACAAAGTCTTATCCACTTCTTATCGATAAGGTTGCTCCAACTATCAAGAACTTATCTTACACTAAGGAAAATGATGAAGGATATATCAATATCACCACTGATTCCAATGCAAATATCACCTCTACTGATGGTACTGGTGGATGGACTGATACTAGCAATAACACAAGCGTTTATGTCTTCGGTGATTCTTTAGAAAAGACTTCTTATTACATGAGTGTCCAAGATGCCGCTGGTAATAGAAACGGACTTCTTCTTGATCTCACTGATACAAGTATCTTCGTCTTCGGTAAAGGTTTGAGTGAAAATTATCATATTGAAAAGACTGAAATCAACTATGAGACAGGTATGTGGAATGTCGAAATTCTCGATGCTAAGGGAAATCTTGTCACTCCAACTGGTGACTCATACAAGATTTATTCTTATGTCGGAAAAGGGTTGACTGACATTGTTGTTTCTGAAATTGGTGGAAGTAGTGAAATCGTCTCAGATTCTAATATCTACACAAGTACAACTGCTGGACATTATTATTATGATTCAGAGACTGGTTATCTCATCATGAACGTCGCTTCTGGTGAAACAACCTTCACTTGTAATTACTTACCGATTGCTCAAGATGGAACTCCAACTAAAGCAAGCTTCAATCCAACTCCTACCCCAACTCCAACACCAGATTCTAATAAATCTAATACATCTAATAACACTTCTACTAACACCTCAACAAGTGATGATAAGAAATCTGGATGCGGTGGTACAATCATCGGTACAACTTCTGCATTAGGAGCTCTTGCCTTAACCTCTCTTGCCCTTGCTCTTAAGAAAAAGAAAGAAGATAAATAAATCGTATTGGAAGAAAGTCTGAAATTTCAGACTTTCTTCTTCTTTGAATAAACATGTTATTCACATATGAAAAGAAAGTGAATTTGATTCTCTGGGTTGTTCTTGCTATTGTTCCAATTGCCTTTGTCATTCCGATGTATTTTTGTACAAAGTTTGGACTTAGCAATAGCTTACTTATTCCTTCTCTTTGTTATCTCAGCGTCGCTGGCTTAGTCTTTGTTCATCGTGCTGGAACATTTGATACCTTTGAATATCAATTTGGTAAATGGTTTCTAGCTTGGGGAAAGAAAAATCCAAGACAGACTGCTAATGAGTTTCATCAAGAGAGAAAAAGAAAAAGAAAGCACAATCCATTTCCGTATATTCCATTTCTCACTTATGGAACGATATTATTGATTCTTTGTATCATTTTTGCTTATTACATCATATAAGCTACTTAAAAAAATGAAATTTCTTTGTCTTATATATGATATGATAAATAGATTGTTTTAAAATTTTTAATAAAAAATTTATAAAAAAGGAGAAAGCTAAGATGAAAAATTATTTAAAAATTGCTATGATTCCTGCTATTGCTAGTATCGCTTGTATCGCTTCTTGTAAGAAGACAAGCAATGATAGTCAAAAATCTGCTTCAACTTCAACTTCTACTAAAACTTCTACTACCACTGCTCTTAAGTTCACTCTTGATAGCAAAGAAATTCAAGATGGTGCTAATCTTGAAATAGCTGTCGGTGAAAGTCTTAAGGTTATCAGCGTTTCTGGAACTGGTTCTTCTACTGCAACTTTTACCTCAAGTGCAGCAGATGTTCTTGAAGTCGGTGCTACCACTGGTAAATTAAATGCTAAGAAATTAGGTAGTGCTACTATCACTGCTACTGTCAGTGGAAAAGAATATAAATTCAATTTCACAGTCGTCAATCCAACTAAGCAAGCAGGTATTTATTCCTATGCTGATGCTTCATATGATGAAAAAGCAAAGATTTTAGGCACCCTTGAAAAATACGCAGTTGATAACTATTTAACTGGTATAACACTTTTCTCTGATGGTGGTAGAGTTGTTTATAATTCTCGTTATACTCCAAAGCCATCTAAATATGTCGTCGGTTATGGTTGGGGAACTGAGAGAGAAGGCGAATTAACTGGCACACTTCCAAATGCTCTTGGTGGAAAACCTGATTACTATCAAATCGGTACAACTACAGTTACAAATAGAGCTGATGCTATGAATGCTACTGGTAGCGATGTTTCTACCTTAAGTGGCTATATCACTTCTGCTTATTTTGGAACAAGACTTAAGGAAACTAATGATGGATATGAATGGTATCCAATTTTAGCTACTTGTAATGAACCGATTGCTCTTGAAGAAAATGGAACTGATGATAATGGCTATACTCAAGTTAAAGTTGCAAGTGATGCCACTCAAAGTGATAGATGGAGAATTTATGTTAGAACTGGTCAAAATGGTTCTTATAAGACAAATGCTCCAAAATATAAGACAGCATCTAAAATTTCTGTTTTCCAAAAATATGATGGAAAATATGTTGAAGCTGAAGATTATTTAACCCCATTTAAATGGATGCTCACTTCTGCTAATGGTCAAGTTCGTGGTGCTGAATTATTAGATGGTGTCTCTGGTTTCGCAGGTGCATCTGATTATTATGCTGCTTCAAGTGATAAATCTTCTTTAGGCGATAAGATTTATAATGAAAGTGCTTGGGATAAATATATGGTTAAAGGCCATAATATTGTCATGGGAAGTGATGACAATGGTACCTATATCGATTTCAAATTAACTGTTCCATGTACTCAATTCTATGCTAAATATTATTTATCTTCTAGCTTATATTCACCAATGCCTGCAGAAATTTTAAAAGAATATCCAAAATATGGTACTGAACCAAGCGCAAGTGAAAGACTTGATCAAACTACCATCTCTTGTGGTGCTTATTACATTTCTGAAAGACCAGACGTCAATTCTTTGACAGTTTCTAGAAATGAAAACTTTATCGGACAAATCTACGATAAAGATAGTTCTGGTAATGCAATTGAAAAGTTGAGTGAGGATTCTCAACCAAGAAAGATTTATAACATCGCTGGTTTCCAATGGTCTCAAGTAGAAGATTCTGCTAGAGAAAGTAACTTCCTTGCTGGTAAAGTTGATTCTTACTCACCTACTAAGGATACTTTATCAAAATACGTTAATGGTTCTGGAACTAGTGAAAGCGGTATCAGCTGGCATTCATATCAAACTGAAGCTGAATCCACCTTCAAAATCAATGTCAATTCTTTAAATTCTACTGAATGGAAGAAATTATTCGGTACTTCTGGTACTATTTATGCTCATAGTGCTGTTGAAACTAAGAAATATACTGATCAAAGAGATGTCAGATCTTATATGACTGATAAGAATTTCTTAGACTTCCTCTCATTTGGTTTAGATAGAAAGACAGTTGCTGAATCTCGTGGTAAGACTCCAACTCAAGATTATTTTGCAAATGCATATATTTGTGATCCTGAAGAAGGTACAGTTTATAACAATACCGATTATCATAAAGCTGCTTTAGCAGATCGTCACTATGATACCTATGGATATGATGCAACTGATGCTGCTGATGCTCTTACAAAGTGTATTAGAAATACTATTGCTCCAAATAAGGATAAGTTACCTAAAAATGGTAGTGGCCAGACACGAGTCATAGTTACTATGAATTGGATGAATAAAGGAGATTATGAAACTTATGGTGATGTTTTTGATTCTATCATTACAATTTTTAAAGATGTTGTTTCCAAAAAGTTTGGTAACGCTTATGCTCTTGACATTGATCAAAAAGATGGATCTGCTGATTATAACGAAGTCTATGATAAGATGAAACATGGTGAATTTGATTTAGGCTTTGGTGCTATTTCTGGTAACACAATGTCTCCACTTAACTTCTTAGAAGTTTTAAAATCAGATAACTCTTCTGGTTTCACTCTTAACTGGGGAACTGATACTTCTGAAGTTTCCAATGATATTGTTTATGATGGCAAAGTTTGGTCATTTGATTCCTTGTGGAATGCAGGTAATACAGTTGCCGTTTTAAATAATGAAGCTAAAGTTGCTACACCAACTGCTTCTGATTATGATATAACTACCTGGGCTAGTGATAGTGCTAAAGAATCAGTTAGTTATACTATTGCTTTTGATGATTTAATCGCTGCTGGTGCAATTATCAATTCTGTCTATGGTTCAACTGACGGCTTTGGTAATGGTAAGACATTATATACTAGAGAAGAAGCTACAACTAAGATTGATGAAAACCATAAATCATTACGTATCACCCTTGATTCAACTTTCAATAATACTGGTATCAAGGGAATTACCGATGAAAAAGAATCCAATAGATTTAAAGAAAACGTTGAAGCAACAGTTACTTTAACTGTTGGCTACTCTATCACTGTTGGTGGTACTTCTCGTTCTCTTACTTCTACTGTTACTGTTGCAAATTACTATTCTGTTAAAGCAACTTTAGAATCTAAATAATTAATTAGGAAATTAACATGCCTTATTTAGTAAAATATTCACTAAAGAGAATAGGCCTGCTTATCGTAACAATCTTCATCATTCTCACCATCACCTTTTTCTTAGTGAAGATGTTACCAGAGGTTGCTGTCACGGGAACCGAAGAAACTGTCTTCGGTTTCTATTCGGGACAAGCAACTAAAGGCTATTACACTATTACACGTCAAGTGGATGATAGTTTGGGTAATTTCATAATGAAATATGAACCTCAATCATCTACTAATGTTGTCTATTATGTTTATAAAACACCTGCGATTCGTCAATATTTTTCATGGGTCTCAGGTATCTTCACAAGATGGGATTGGGGAACTAGTGAAGCTATTCAGCTCAATGCTCCAGCAATGGAAATTATTGCTGAAAGACTTCCAACAACAGTTTTGATTAATGTTATTGCTCTTTTAATCTCTTTACCATTGGGTTTCATCTTCGGTATCATCGCCGCTCTTTATAAGAATTCATGGTTAGATAATTTCATTTCTACTGTCGTTATGATTTTCATCTCTATTCCATCATTTGTCATCATTTCTTTCCTCATTGTATGGTTAGGATTTAAAGGCAAAGTGTTGCCAACACAGTGGCCAGTCGGTTCAAATATTTCAACCAGCCAATATGCAGCTGCTATGGTCATTCCTGTTTTATCGCTGTGTTTTGGTACTATCGCTTTGTTCACTCGTTATACAAGAGCTGAATTGACTGAAGTTATGTCAAGCGAATTCTTACTTCTTGCAAGAACAAAGGGCTTAACAAGAAGTCAATCAGTTATCAGACATGCTTTAAGAAATTCTATGGTTCCAATTGTTCCGATGATTATCGGACAATTCATCTCTATTCTCTCTGGTTCTGTTGTTTTGGAACAACTTTATGTTATTCCAGGTATCGGTAGATTATTTGTCGAAAGTATCAATTATCATGACTATAATGTTTTGTTAGTCGATATGGCTTTTTATACTCTCATCGGTTTATTCGCTAACTTATTAGTTGACTTAAGTTATGGTATTGTCGATCCACGTATCCGTATGGGAGCTTCATCTTAATATGGAAAACGAAAATAATTTAAATAATGACTTCACAATCATCGATGGTCAAAAGACTATCGATGCAGGAAGTGAAGTAAATGACATCGATGGAACTGAAATCGCATCAAGTGATTTCACACTTGTTCAACAGGACAAGTCTATTCATGATGCTAAGTTTAAGACTAAACCGACAACATTCTTCAAAGATGCGATGAAAAGATTCACTAAGAATCGTTCATCAGTTGCTGGTGCAATCATCTTAGGCGTCATCTTCATTTTAGCTATCATTTTACCAATTGATGGTGTTCTTCCTTATGATGTTTCAAGTAAACACACAAAAGAACAAAATCTTCCGATGAAATTGTTTGAACCAACTCAAGATGGTGGCGATTTCTGGAATGGTACTAGATGGATAGAAAATCAAGCATTCCCATATGAAGAAGAGTTTAGAACTTCTAAATATATTGGAACTGAGTATGAAGATGATTCGGCTATCATCAATGTCAGAAATGTAAAGAAGGAATATTTATCCGAAGGATATTCTGCAGCAGGTAGCGGTGGTTATGTCCGTGTTGCAGCTGATAAAAGTGATTCAAAATATACTACTTATCTTGTTTCACAAACATTCAATTACGATTTCGCTCACGATTACAAAATCACATTTACATTAGGTGGTTGTGATACTTCTACATATAAGAATGCTACTGAAGTGTTCTTATATATGAGAGTTGGTTCAACAAGTGTTCCATTAACCACTCTTGATAATTTCGAGAAAGTTGAAACTGAACTTGCTGACAAGCAAAGCGTTTATGATTTTGAATCATACACGTTTGATAATGTATCTGAATTAGTCAAAGAAGCCTGCACTCAAAAGAATATCAAATTCAAAGATGTTGATGGAAAAAATATCAGCTCTATAGATGATGCAGAAAATTTATATCTCAGTGCAAGACTTGGTGTAGCTTTTTCTACTTCTACTGAAAGTGATACTGCTATTTATTTAAAAAATTACACTATCACCTCTGATATTGAAGATGAAAAAGCTGACTTAGAAAAACGTTCCTTCACCAATGCTAACGGCACATTCGATTCTGAAAAGAACACTCCAACTGTTACAGGTGGAAGCGAAGATAACCCATATTATTGGATTGCTTCTGGTAAAGGTAAGCAAATTGTTGATGCTTATACTAGAACTTGCGATATTCTCTATGATGAATATTTACTCACCTATGGATATGCTCAAGAGACCGTTTCTCAATCCCAAATGGATTCTTGGTTAGGTGTCTATACTGATGAAAACGGAAATGAGGTATCAACTCATGAACCATGGATTGTCTTAGATCATACAAATCCACAATTAGGTAAGATAGTTCTCACTGAAGAAGGTAAAAAGCACGAAGATGAAATCTTTGTCACTGATATCGTCTCTCAAGAAAGAACTACTAGTACAACAACTGGTAAAATCATTTACAACTATACTTGTCGTGTCTTAAAGTACAAGGAAATGGGTTATTCTTCTATGCCAGTACACCTCTTCGGTACTGAAGATGGTGGAAGAGACTTATTAAAATACACATTCCGTGGTACTTTAATCTCTATCGGCTTAGGTCTTATCGTCTCAGCTATCAACATCTTGATCGGTATCATTTGGGGTTCTATCTCTGGATACTTCGGTGGTGTTACTGATATCGTTATGGAACGTATTGTCGATATCTTAAGCGGTATTCCATCTATCGTTTTATTAACTGTTTTATCATTGAAAATTGGTAGTGATCATCCGATGGTCGCATTTGCTCTTGCTTTGTGTCTTACAGGATGGATAGGTACAGAAAGTGTTACAAGATCGCAGTTCTATCGTTATAGAGGGCGTGAATATGTCCTTGCTGCAAGAACATTAGGTGCTAGAGCGCCTCGACTCATCTTCAAACATATTCTTCCTAATGCTATCGGTACAATCGTCACATCTTCAGTCTTGATGATTCCTAGTGTCATCTTCTCTGAAGCTACAATCTCATATTTAGGTTTAGGTTTACAAGGCGTCAATTCTTTAGGTATCATCTTATCTGATACTCAAAAGTTCTTAAATATTTATTCATATCAATTGTTGTTACCAGCACTCATCATTTCCTTATTGATGATTTGCTTCAACTTATTTGGTAATGGTTTACGTGATGCCTTCAACCCATCATTGAAAGGAAGTGATTAATCATGGAAAACGAAATGAAACAAAATGATGTCATCCTTTCTGTCAATGACTTACATGTATCTTTCAAGACAGATGATGGTCTTGTTCACGCAGTCCGTGGTGTCTCTTACGACTTACATAAAGGTGAAACTTTATGTATAGTCGGAGAATCCGGTTCTGGTAAATCTGTCACAAGTAAGACTATCATGGGTATTCTCTCTAAGAATGCTGTCATCGAAAGTGGTTCTATCATGTATGAAGGTGAGGATTTGACAAAGATTGAAGAAAAAGAATTCCACAGAATTCGTGGTCATAAGATCGGTATGATCTTCCAAGATCCTCTTTCATCTTTAAATCCTATCATGAAAATTGGCAAGCAAATCACAGAAGCAATGCTTGTCAATTCTGATAGAGAAAAACTCAAATATGATGCTTTGATTTCAAAAGAAGAAGCTGAATATCGCAATCTTTTAGTCACTAAGAAGAACAATATCTTAAGAGCTAAAGCTGCTATTGTTAAATCAGATGATTCTTTTGATGCTCAAATTCGTGAATTAGAAGTCAAGGTTCAAGAAGCTAAGGATGCTAAATATTTAGCAGTCAAACCAAGTGAAGCTGACTTGAAGAAATTTGAAGAAAATATCTTAAAAGCTAAGGAAGAATTGAATGCTAAAAAGCCTGAGATTCTTGCTAAGAAAAAAGAAGCTCATAAGAAATATCTTGATGAGTATAAAAAAGTAGTCAAAGAAGAAAATGCTAAGTATAAAGAAAAAGCTCCGATATTGAAGAAGGCTTTAGATGAAAAGAAAGTTGAAGCTAAAGCTGAAATTCAAACTTGGAAAGCTGAATTGAAAACTAAGCTTGATGATGATGTAAACAAGATCAATTCAAAGATTGCTGAAATCAATGCTTCCTCTTTATCTGATGAAGATAAAAAGAAAGAAATTGATAAATTGAACGCTGAACTCTCAAAAGTTCAAACTGAATACAAAGCTAACTTCAAATTGACAAGAGCTGAAGCTAAAGCTCGCGCTTTAGAAGTTATGAGAGAAGTTGGTATTCCACAACCAGAAGAGAGATTTAAACAATATCCGTTTGAATTCTCTGGTGGTATGAGACAACGTATTGTCATCGCAATCGCTTTGACAGCAAATCCTGAAGTTCTCATCTGTGATGAACCGACAACCGCTCTTGATGTCACCATTCAAGCTCAAATTCTTGAACTTATCAATAAGTTAAAGAAAGAGAGAAATATGTCTATTATCTTCATCACTCATGATTTGGGTGTTGTTGCAAATATGGCAGACAGAGTTGCTGTTATGTATGCTGGTAGAATTGTCGAGGTCGGTAAGGTCAACGAAATTTTCTACGATCCTCGTCATCCATATACTTGGGCACTTCTTTCTTCTATTCCGGATTTAGATTCTCATGAAAGTCTTGAAGCGATTCCTGGCACTCCGCCATATCTATTGAATCCACCTAAAGGAGATGCTTTCGCTGCAAGAAATAAATACGCACTTGCAATCGATTATAAGGTTCAACCACCTTTCTTCAAAGTCAGTGATACTCATTATGCAGCCACATGGCTTCTTGATAAGAGAGCTCCTAGTGTTGAAAAACCAAAGATTGTCACCCAACGTATTAAAGTATCTTTAAAAAAGGCAGGTATTGAAAATGTCAATGAAATTAAATGAAGAAGAAACATTAACAAATCAAGAAACTGCTGATAAAGAAGTTGAAAAGAATGATTCTTCTAAAAAGGAATCATTCATCTATAACATTCTTCACAAGTTGAATATTGTAAATGATCCTAATGATACAACTATCAAGTTGAATCCTAATGTCAAATACAAACAAGAATTAGTCGATAACGATGTTCTTGTTTCAGTCAGACATTTGAAGATGTTCTTCCCAATGTCTGGTGGAAGAAAGTTAAAAGCTGTTCACGATGTTTCTTTCGATATCAAAAAAGGTGAATGCTTCGGTGTAGTCGGTGAATCCGGTTGTGGTAAAACCACAACTGGCCGTTCTATCATTCGTTTATACGACATCACTTCTGGTTCTATTTACTTCAAAGGTGAAAGAATCAGCGCTGGTAGTCGTTGGAATGAAAAAGAAATCAAATGGTCAAGAATTAAAGGTGAGAACAAAATCAAAGAACTCAGAACTGCTGAGAAAAATGCACTTTCTGAACTCAATGAAAATGATCCTCAAGTTGAGAACATCAAAAAACATTATGAATCTCAAATCGAAGAAATTCAAAAACATATCAAAGAAGTTAAAGTTGAACAAACCGCTAAAATCAAGCAGATCAATTACGATAATTCTCATGTCAACCGCAAGTTGATGTCTAAGATGCAGATGATCTTCCAAGATCCTATCGATTCTCTTGATCCTAGAATGACCGTTGAAGAAATTATTCAAGAAGGTCTTAAAATTCAAGGATATAGAAATTATAAAGAAAATCATGAAAAGGTCTGCAATGTCTTAGATGAGGTCGGTTTGATCTCTGATTACTGCTCTCGTTATCCAAATGAATTCTCAGGTGGACAAAGACAGCGTATCGGTATTGCAAGAGCTGTTGTTATGAATCCTGAATTCATGATTTGTGATGAACCAATCTCTGCTCTTGATGTTTCTATCCGTGCTCAAATCATCAATCTTTTGAATAACTTAAAAGAAGAACACGGACTTACACTTATGTTCATCGCTCACGATTTATCTGTCGTCAAATATTTCTGCGACAGAATTGCAGTTATGTATTTCGGTGAAATGGTTGAACTTGCAACTTCTGATGAATTATTCGCCCATCCACTTCATCCGTATACTAGAGCCCTTCTCTCTGCAATTCCAAAACCAGATCCATTGAGTGAAAAGGTTAGAAAGAGAATTGTCTATAACCCTGCTAAGGAACATGATTATTCTGTTGAAAAACCATCTTTACACGAAATTCTTCCTGGACACTTCATCCTCGCATCAGATTCTGAAATCGAAAAATATAAGAAGATGATTGAAGAAGATGATAGATTGAATAAAGAAAAAGAAGAAGAGAGAAAAGCTTCTTTAAATTAGCTTTTATAAACCGTGGAAAAATCTCCACGGTTTTGTTTCTAAAGAAAGAAAAAAGCAGAAAATTCTGTAAGCACTTACATAGAAGCTAGATTTTAAAATATTGCGAGAACTATCGAAAAATTTTAAAAAAAATTCTTCGTTTTTCTTTCATTTATTCGCAATTTCGTTTATTATGATATGACCCATTATTTAGGGAATAGTTTTTTCTATGTATATTACAAGGTAAAACTATTTTGGAGGTGTAAAAATTATGAAAAAAATTAAAGCACTAAGTTTATTGATCTTACCACTTCTTGTTCTTTCTAGTTGTGATAATAAGTCAAATAGCACTGCTTCTAATTCTGTTAATTCTAGTGTTAACTCTAATACTGCTACTAGTCAAAAGGGTACTGATTCAACAGTTCCAGAACCAGAGAAAGATGCTATTGAAATCATTTCTACAACTACTGAAGTTGAAGTCGGTGGACAGATAACTATCCGTGTTCGTGTCAATAAGAACATAGCTGATAGAACTGTCAATTTCACATTTAAAAATGTCAATAAAGATAAGCAAATTTTAAATATCAAGAAAGCAACTAAATATGTTCTTGATGGTGTTGTTGCTTGTACTATCGAAGGCAAAAAAGCTGGTACTGGCACTTTAGTTATCTCTATGCATGATAGCACTCAAACTGATACTAAAGAACTCGACATCAATGTTGTCACTAAACTCAACACTCCTGATAGAGTTTGGAATACCATTTCTGAAAAGACTTCTTACACCTTCACTTCAAAACCAGTCGATGAATCTTTAGTCAAAACTGATAACACAACAATCACTCGTGTTACTAAATCATCTGTTGTTGTCACTGATGGAAATAATGATGCTATCAAGGTTGATAGTCATAAGATCAATCAAAAATACCTTATCAATGGTGGTTTAAGTTATACCTATAATTTAAATCTCGGCGGTTTCCCAATGGATAAAGATGGCAATGCTGTCTTAGAAGGAACCACTGATGAAAATGCAGGTTTCAGCAACAAAACTGTTTTGACCAACTATTTCAATGGTGATTTAGCTGATGTTTATGGTATTACTCTCGATAAGAATGGCAATGCTATGTATATCGCTAAGAATAAGAAAACTGGTAAATTCTACAATAATCTCCAAGCTTTCAAAAATGATAGTGGTTATGTAAATAGCAAGACATTATCCGGTCTTGGAACAAATTCTTATTCACCATCTAATTATTTAACTTATTACGGAAATAATTCTGTCCGTACTTCTGGTGATATTTATAACGCAAGTGGTTTCTACGGATTCAAAGCTGTCAATTCCAATTGGTTATCTTTCACTAAAGATTATTCCAACATTTATAAATTAGTTTCTTCTGCTCCAACTGAAATCGATAATACATCTACAGATGAATCTGTCGATTATATGTCTGGAATGAAGAAAGCCTATGCTAAGATTCTCATCTGGAATATGATGTCACCAACCACTTTCGTTCCAGCTCTTATCAACTACATCGGTGATACTGGTGAAACATCATTCAGATGGTCTGATTTTGCTGCTTTAGTCGATGTTTCTATCACTGTTATCAGCAATTCTGATTTGAGCATTTCTCTTTCTGGAACTAGTGATTTGACAAACTATTATTCTGATAGTTTCCCAGAATTGATCGGTACATTATCTGATGTTGATAACACCACTTTAGGTGGAATGACTGATGTTAATAATTTCGTTTCTAGAACTGATTTAGAAGCTACTAAATTAGCTTATGCTTCTGAATTTGAAAAGATGGTCGATTACATCAATGATGCTGATGAATATAAGCTCACTTATTATTCTGGTTCTTCAATCAATATCGACCTTTACTGGAAAGAAAATTCCTATTTATTCTTCGATTATTCCACTGGATATCTTGATTTAGTAAGAGAAGAAGATCCAACTGAAAATGTCGCTAAAGTCGGATATGTTGCTGATGCTGATAAGAAAGCTTGGGAAGTTGTTTTGAATGATGATTATACAGTTTCTCAAATAAGCCCAGTTTCTCTTACAACTGGTGGTCAAGCTGATTATTCAACTTTAGAATCACAATTGACAACTAATATTTATGCTAAGAAACAAACTTCTTTCAAAAAGAATGATGATGGATCTTATAATTCTATCTTAGATACATTCACTCAAACTAAGTTCGCTCCATTCTCTGGATATGATGCTGGTTATGTTTCTTATTCACCACTTGCCCAAGTCTCTATCTTCGGTGATTTCTGGACTAATATCACTATCAACGAAAATTCTTATGGTAGCTGGATGACAATCCTTTCTCCAAAGAGTGATGCTGATGGAAATATCACTTCAGTTTCTATGTCTAGAGCAATGTCTCAAGGTGATTCATCTTCTTATTCTATTTGGTATCCAAATACTTTCTCTTCCACTGGCGAAGGTGAATCTTTAAATGCTATGGATGATGGTCTTAAAACAGTCGTTTCTGACATCTTGTCCAAGCATACATCTGAAATTTCTTCAAATTAACTTATTTGATACCGCAGGGAGACCTGCGGTATTTTAAAAAGATAAATTTCGAATTCAACATATCATATAAAAATGGTATAAATATATATGTACAAGCGAGGTTATATTATGGAAGAAAATAGAAGCGATGAATTAGTGATGAAAGTTGTCAAAGAATACTTATATCATTTTCATAAAGAAGATGATGTCTTCACATATGTAGGCAGATTACAAAAAGGTGTTTTAAAATTCTTATTAGCTAAAAATCAGGGCGATAAGAGTTATCGTTTTGCCTATTACATCAAAAAGAATTTGAACCAATATTTCTATGTTTTAAATCCAAGTGAAATCGAAGAAAATGACGATGCTATCATTTATTATATCGGACCGAAAACTGAATTATCTTTCATCGGAGATGAAGATCAAGAATACATTTTAACAGTTGAAAAGAATCAAGATATCGATGCTTTTATGTTAGAGATCAATTTGGAAGTTAAGAAAGAAGAAAGAAAGAGTATCGATTTCAATCCTGATAGTCAAAGAGATTATTTACAAGGTGATACGAAGTTCGATAGTAATATCGAAGAAGGTTATCTTTATTCCTTGTTGGATGAAGATACTACTAGTCTTGATTCATTAAAAGAACAAGAAGAAGGAATGTTCAATTCTCTTTTAAACGGAGGAAAATAGCCTAGAATGAAGATGACTGTATTGAGTTGTATTATCGTCATTATCATCGGAATTGTCATCGGAATTGTCGGTATTTGCTTCACAGTTGATAGCAGTTTATTCGCTTTATTTTATATTGGACTTGCACTAGTTATAGGTGGAATTATCGCATTAATTCCTACTTTATTGATCAAAAAAGAAGTTCAATCAAATGTCAAATACGATGATAATGCTATTGCAATATGCCCTCATTGTGGAGCTAAAAACAATAATAAAACTCCATATTGCACCAAATGTGGTTGTAGATTGAAATGAGAGAATTGATCTTATAAGTTCTTTTATATAAACTTATACAGATATTAAAATTTTCCTTGATGATAGACATGTAAAGTAATATAATACTTTTTGCGTAACACATTTTTGGTGTGCTATGGCTAGATAAAGATAGATAGACTTATTCATGAGGAGGCGAACAAATGAAAAAGGGAATCCATCCGAAATATTATCGTGCTAAGGTTACCTGCATGACTTGCGGTACAACTTGGACCACTGGAGCTACTGTTGAAGAAATCAAAGTCGATACTTGCTCCAATTGCCATTCTTTCTACACTGGCAAAATCTCTTTTACTTCTGATTCTGGTAGAATTGCAAAATTCAACAAGAAACTCGAAGCAAATAAGAACAAGTAATCGTTTATCGATAAATTATTTCACACCTAGATTTTTCTAGGTGTTTTTTTTGATTTAATAATGTCTATGTAATTATAATCGAGCGAAAAAGCATAAAAAATATGTAATTTCGCCAAAGATGTTGATTTAAAACTTCTTTTTTGCTATATATAAAATATAATCAAGCGAAAAAGCGTAAAAACTATATAATTTCGCCAAAGGAGTGTAATATGATTGGTAGACAAAAAGAAATTGAAGAACTGAATACTTTGTATGATGATAATCGTGCTGAACTTGTAGCTGTTTATGGAAGAAGACGAGTTGGAAAAACATATTTGATCAACGAAACTTTTAAGGATAGATTCACATTTAAGCATACTGCATTATCTCCTGATGGAGAAGATGAGAATGATTTAAAAAGACAACTAGAATCGTTTTATATTTCTTTAAAAAGATATGGAATGGATGAGAATACAAAAAAACCAGAGGATTGGTTTGAAGCTTTTTATTTGCTTGAAAAGTTATTAGATAGTAAAAATCAAAGCGAAAGAATTCTTGTCTATTTAGACGAACTTCCATGGTTAGATACTTCAAAATCAAATTTTATAAAAGCTTTTGAAAGTTTTTGGAATGGATATGGATGTGCTAAAAATAATTTGATGTTAATTGTATGTGGTAGTGCTAATTCCTGGATTCAAAACAATCTTATAAATAGTCATGGTGGATTATACGATAGAGTTACATATGAAATAAAACTATCTCCTTTTACACTTAAAGAATGCGAATTATTTTTAAAAGATAAAGGAATATTGATGACTAGATATGATATTGTATCTTCATATATGGTGTTAGGTGGTATTCCTTATTATCTTGGCTATTTAAAAAAAGGGAAAAGCTTAGCTAGCAATATCGATGATTTATTCTTTAGTAAAAATGCTCATTTAAAATTTGAATATGACAGATTATTTTTATCTTGTTTCGATAATAGTGACTTAGCTCAAAAAATAGTTCGACTTCTTTCTTCAAGAAGAAAAGGATTTACGCGTAATGAAATCGCTAAGAAATTAAATATAAGCGATGGGGGTAATTTAACGAAGGTAATCAACGCTCTTCTCTCAAGTGATTTCATTGAAAAATATGTACCTTTTGGATGTGATAGTAAAATTTCTAATTATCGTTTGATTGATCCGTTTTGTATTTTTTATCTTAAATTTTGCTACGAACAAGAAAGAGATTCGTCTTTCTGGAGTAATGGAGTTACAAGCCAAGAACTTTCTTCATGGAGAGGTTTGGCTTTTGAAAATGTATGTTTAAATCATATATATGAGATAAAAAAATCTTTGGGAATAAGTGGTGTTATAACTAAAACATCAACATGGAATTACAATAATGAAAATAGTTCTGGACAAATTGATCTAATCATTTCAAGAAATGATAATGTTGTGAATATGTGTGAGATAAAATTTTATAGCAAACCATTTACAGTTGATGAAAATCTTTATATGAAGATTCTTTCTAGAGATGAAGAGATTCGTAAATATATATCTAAAAAGGCTGCGGTTCATAATACCTTGATTACAACATTTGGTGCAAATAAGAATCAATATAGTTCTGTGTTTCAAAATATATTGACATTAGACGATTTATTTAACTGATAAACAATTTGCCTTAAATGATTAATGTATTCTTATAAACAACTTAAAATTAAGAATAAATATGAATGGTATCATAGTGTATTTACTAGAACCATATAATGAA
>CAVEQA010000007.1:25739-28038 GCA_963617725.1 Paludibacteraceae bacterium | reverse complement strand
GACATATATCATAATTATAGTGATGCATATAATCGTTAAATTTCTTTCACTACTTCTTCATATGTTCTACATTCTTTAAGATGCATTTCATCTTTTTGCATGACCAAAGAATGATTCTTGAGGTGCATTATCCCAACAATTACCTTTCCTTGACATGGATTGAATAATATCTTTTTCTGATAAAAATTTTCTATATTGTAAACTAGTATAGTGGCAGCCTTGGTCTGAATGGAAAACAAATCTTTTTGGTAACCCTGCAATATTTTCTAATCTTTTTAACATATCAATAACAAAAGTTAAATCAAGGCTTTCAGATATAGTCCAAACAACAATTTCATTTATGCTAGTATCCTTTATTGTTGATAGATAACATCTATAGTTAGAACCATAATAAATATAAGTAATATCAGTTAAAAGATGCTCACCTATTTTGATGTTTTAAATTGACGATTTAATTTGTTACTAAATATTGAATTTGTTTTTAAATCTTTAGCCATTCTTCTAATGGGATTAGCTTTTCTTATTGGACATACAATACCAATATCTTTCATAATTCTTCTTATCTTTTTTTAGTTCATTACGACACTTTTTCCATGATTTAACGTCATTTTTATTTGTTTCGCCCCCTTATTACGACCTCAAAAATCATAAGCCCATCTAACTAATTCTCTATCCTTCATTTCTTTTTTTGAAATACTTTTTGTTAGAGATTTTATATAAGCGTAATAACTAGATCTTGATACTGAACATTGTTCACATAAAATGTTATTTCTATTTCTTTATGTTGTTTTTTAAACTTTCTTATTAGTTCATATCTTCTGACAGGATTTTTTGGCTGGTAACGTCTCTCCAGCCATTCTAGTTGGCGTAAGAATATATTCTCAGCTTTTAGTTTTCACGCTGTTTCTTAATTAATGCATCTTTATCTTCATTTGTCTTTATTTTAGGTCTTCCTTTATTTTCATGATGCCTTATTATAAACTTGATACCATGGTTTTTATGAGATAACCAATTAGTATAAGTATGTTGGATTCTATCTTGCCCAAGCATAGTAACATCAAAACCATTTTCGGTAAAAATTGTTTTAATGTTTTGTCACCATTCTTTCTTTTATATAAAACTCCTTAAATTCAGTTTTGTAAGAGATGTATTTTTCAGTTACCTTCTCAACATTTGGATTTTGACCTAGAATTTTAATTTCTTCTTTTGCAAATATTTTGTTAATCATATAACCTCCTATTAGTATTAGGTAAAACATCAAAAAAGCATTACTGCGAACTTTTATTGTGAATATTATGTCACAATATTTCTAACAATAATGCTTTCTTACCGTGTCCACAATACAGGGGACATTTTATATCTATGAAATCAATTACCTTTTTTTTTTTTTTTATAAAATGGTATATACAACCAAATTAGAAAATGAAAAACTGAAAGTGTCGAATAAAAGTATTCATGGACGTAGAAAATGTTTAAGCAATAGAAAGAAATCAACGCAAATATTGAAAATGTTATGCAAATCTTCTCAATTTTATTAATATCTTCAGCTTTTTTATTTTTTAAATATACATCATTTTCAATTGGTATAAGAAACACAATAGGAACAAGCATTAAAGTCCCCAAAAAAGCTGTGTGAAAATTATAATATCCCCAATATAGCAAAAAAAACATCAAAACAAATCCAACAATAACAATTGAGATATCGATAATTAAAGATTTTATAAATTTATTTTTCATTGCAATAAAATTGTAATAAGATTAGTTCCTTCAGTTTGAATTATTATACCATCTTTAATGTTTTCTCTTAAAATTTTATCTACAACTTCACCAAAAGTAAAACTTAGTAAATGATTTACAAGGAAGCTTATTATAGCTCCAGAACTTAAAGTTGAAATTATTGCTGTTGCAGCAACTAAAATTGGATTACCAGTAACACCAGCTAATAACGAAATTGCAGTACCAATTACAACGCCCAGGTGACATGCTTCAAAAGCACTAATAATTACTTCTGAAGCTAAAGTAACACCCCTAGAAATAATCGTTCTACAAGTACTCGCTGATAATTTAATGATAAATCCTACAGGCAAATTTATGGTGAACCATAAAAACTTTTTCTTACCCCATTTAATCGCAAATGCATCAACCCCTGCACTTCGCAATTTAGAAGAATTTTCACTACTTGAAACTTCTGATAACACATTAGAAAAGATTGCTTGAAAATAATCTTCAGGAAGTTCTGTTTTTTCATCAATATCTGCAGCAGCTTTCTCCAAGGTGTTTAGAGCATAAATAATATAAG
>CAVEQA010000007.1:25313-25729 GCA_963617725.1 Paludibacteraceae bacterium | reverse complement strand
CTACATTTTTTATTATTTCTTCTGGGGTTTCGGCAGTTTCAAATTCTTTAATAACACCATCAAAATCAACATCAATAGTCTCAGAATATAAAATATTATTTTTTGAATTATGTATGCAATTATTAGAAAAATTAAAATTACTACTTAGTAACATTAATGGTAATACAAACAATAGACATAACTTCTTTTTAAATGACATATAATTTCTCCTTTATTTTTTCGATTATATTAAATTAAGAAATTAAAGTCAATAAAATATTATACATATGTAGAAATTACATATTTTTATAATTTTATGCATTTTTTACATAATAAAGTTCACTTATTAAAAGGAAGACATATAGTAAAATTAGATCCTGTAGATGATATTTCTATTTCTCCATTATATTTTTCTGCAATCATTTTAATTGATTTAA
>CAVEQA010000007.1:1105-25303 GCA_963617725.1 Paludibacteraceae bacterium | reverse complement strand
CGTTTCCATTTTTATCGAATCTTAATTTACCATTAAAATTGTTTGTTTCTTTTATGATGATTATATTTGATATATTTTTTACTCTTAAAATTATCAATTTATCAGTGTTTACTTTTAAGCAAGCTTCTATTGCGTTATCTAAAATATTTCCAAATAATGAATATAGATCAGTATCACTTATAAAATTTAATGCTTCTTCTTCAATTAAAACATTTAATTCAATTTGATGTTTTCTACAGATTACATCTTTTTCTTGTAAAACTATATTCAACGATTCTCTTTTATATGAAAATTCACTGTCATATAAAGAAACTACTTTCTCAAGTTCTTTTTTAGTATTATTATCTAAAGTGTTAATTCTTGATAATTGGTGTTTTAAATCATGGGCTTTAACGTTCATTATTTCTCGATTATTGAGATTCATTTTATAAAGTCTTGCCTGTTCTTCTTGAATCAAATTTAGCTGCATAATTTCTTTTTGCATGCTCACTTTTCTTCTTAAATAAAACAATACAAACATCATTAATAGGCAGCATAAGAGATTCATCATTTTCATCATCTCATAAGTTAAAATATCAAGTTTTTTTGAAATTCCTAACGATAAAAATACATTTGAAAATAAAGAGAATGTAAGAATCAACAATATGTTTTTGTTTGCTAATTCTGTCCCCTTTTCTTTTTTTACTATGATGTATGGATATATAGAAAGTAAGATAAATATTGGTGTAAAACTCAATCTTCTAACAAATATATATTGTTCAAAAAATGTATTTGCTGTTTTTATTGAATTTAAAAATACAATATCTATCATTGAAAATAATGTATATCCAATATGTTGAATTGTATATCCAGCAATCAAACTGAAATATGATTCCTTTTTTGAAATATCATAACAAAATCTGACATTTAAATATGTCAGAAGAGATAAAATCACATAAAAGAAAGTTTCATGGATGTATTCGACTATTGATATTTCAAATTCAAATTTTGGAATAGCAAATAATATTCCTATGGAAATCAGAGATGATAATACTAATCGCAATGTATACATATTTTTCTTTTTATATGAAAAAGAAACCATATGCGTACATAAAAGAATCTGAAACATTATTACCACAGTTCTCAAATTTTCTAAAATATCATAATTCAATAGATGCATAACCGACAAAATCCTTTATAAATTCTTTTTTTCTTAGCCTAGAGAAATAAAATTCTTTTTCATTTATAAAAACAGATTCTTTTGTGATCTTTGTCACATATTTTAAATTTAATAAATATGATTGATTGACAAGAGAAAAACCAAATTCTTTCAATTTATTTGCAACTGATTTCATTGATTCTAAAGTATCATATGTATCTTTTTCTAAATGATAAGTCATAGTGTGATTATTTACTTCTAAATAAATGATATCTTCTATATGAATTGCTACTACTCCATTTTTGGTATTTATTATGATCTTTTTTGTTTCTTTTTTTCTCTTTAATACAGGAATTAACAAATCAAGTTTTGTTTCCAATAGCTCATACTTAACTGGTTTAACTATAAAACTATAGGCTTGATAATCATATCCTCTTATCGCATACTGAGATAAGTTAGTGACAAAAATCAAAGTAGTATCTTTATCTATATTGCGCAATTTTTCGGCTAATTTCATACCATCCATTTGGGGCATCTCAATATCAAAAAAGAGAATGTCGTATCCGCCCTTATATTCTTCTAAAAATTGAATTGGCAAAGAATATTTGAAAGTTTCAATTTCGATCTCTTTTTCCGTTTGATACCTATTTAATAAAGAAATAAGTTCATCGCTCGCTTTTTCTTCATCTTCAACAATGCAGACTTTCAATTTCATATTTTTATTTTAAATCGAAAGCTATCATCACTTCAAGAGAATTACCGATTCGCTATAAAAACAACCAGATTCGTTTGATTTATTTTTTTATCATTGATGAGAAGATAAGATGTAAGCGGTTTTATACAAGGAGGAAAATCAATTATGATTGGATTTGAAACCGAAGACGTACTTGCAGTTTTAAAACTCATCTCACCCTATCTCATCACATTAGGTGTGATATTAGTCGTATTATTGATCAGTGTATTCGTAGTGAAACCTATCGTTAAATCAAAAAAATTAAGACATCTAGTAAGAGGTGAAATTGGTATGTTAGCCTTATTAGTAACAACCATTTTTATCAATCTCATCGCTTTTGGACCGATGAAAAACTTATTAGACTTAACAAATAAAACAAGTGATGGACTATCAACTGCAACAATCAATGATGCAAAAAAATTATGTGAAGATATTTCGGATGAAGGATTTGTTTTATTAAAAAACGAACAATCCTATCTTCCTTTGAATAGTGATAATAAGAAATTAGCTCTTTATGGTTATCGAAGCGCTCATAATATATATGGTGGTAGTGGTAGTGGCGGAATAAATGACTTATATGAAATTTCATCATTGAAAGATGGTTTAACCTCTTCAGGATTTGAAATCGACGAGGACTTATATTCATTCTTTTATAATTATTCAAAAAGTCCGACTGTGACTATTTCAAATCAAGCATGGGATCTTCCAGAGCCAAAAGTTGATGATAATTATAAAAATCTCGTCAAAAATAGAAAAAAAAATGGATATGATACAGCAGTTATCGTTTTAGGGAGAATGGCAGGTGAAGGTCATAATGATATGCCACTAAACCCCTATTCATGTTCAACATTCAACAATCATTTTAATAGTGATGATTACAATGAATTTGAAGACGGAGAACATTATCTTCAACTCACAACCAGTGAAAAGAACATGGTAAAACTAGTTTGTGACAATTATTCTGATGTCATAGTTATTTATAATGGAGCTAATCCACTTGAACTTGGTTTTGTAAACGATTATTCACAAATCAAATCTGTTTTATGGACACCAGGACCTGGAAATGTCGGATTTAACTCAGTTGGAAAAATATTATCAGGCACTATTAATCCTAGCGGAAGAACAACAGATAGTTTCTATTACGATATAAAGAAAAATCCTAGCTACAATAATTTTAGTTTGACCAATTATTCAAATCTCAGCGATTTAGTTGTCGATGGGATGAATGCAGGAAAAGCTCAAAAATACTATCCTTCCTTTGTTAATTACACAGAAGGAATCTATGTCGGATACAAATATTATGAGACAGCAAGTGATTTAGGTCTCATCGATTTTAATAAGACAATTCAGTATCCATTCGGATATGGATTAAGCTACACTACCTTCACCCAGAACATTCAAAATTTCAAAGTAACAGATGAAAAAGTATCATTTGAGGTAGCTATTAAAAACACTGGAAAAGTTAAAGGAAAAGATACTGTTGAAGTCTATTTCAACCCTCCATATATCGAAGGTGGAATTGAAAAAGCAAGTAAGAATTTAATATCTTTTGAAAAGACAAAAGAACTCGCTCCAAATGAAAGTCAAATAATAAACATCTCTTTATCTTTAGAAGATATTGCAAGTTATGATTACCAAAATAAAAAATGTTATGTACTAGATAAAGGCGAATATGAGATTTCAATTCAAAAAAACTCACATGAAGTCATCGAATCCAAAAAATTTACATTAGATGAAGAAAAGAATTATGATTCAACTAAACGTGAATCAGATAAGTCACTTGCAACTAATAAATTAGATGATGTCAAAGGAAATATCACATATTTATCTAGAAAAAATGAATTTGAAAACTTAACTGAAGCTATTAAAGGCCCAGCAAATGATGTTATGGATGAAGAAACATTAAAAGGTTATCATTTAAATTCAAATTATGATCCAAATTCTTATATCGATGATAACGATGTGATGCCAACTACTGAAGCTAAGAATAATATTTTATTAAAAGATTTGCGTGGTAAAGATTATAATGATCCACTATGGGATAAATTGCTTGATGAACTTACAATAGATGAAATGGATAACTTAGTTTCCATGGGTGGTTATCAAACAGCTGCAATTGATTCCATCAAAAAAATTAAAACTGGAGATTTTGATGGTCCTGCAAGCATCAACAACAATTTTACAAATCAAGGCTCTATCGGATTTCCAGTCGAAGTAGTTCTAGCTTGTACCTTCAATCAAGAACTCATCTATAAATATGGTAAATCCATGGGAAAAATGAATAAAGAGTTAGGTGGCCATGGTTGGTATGCACCTGCTTGTAACCTCCATCGTTCACCATTCACTGGTAGAAACTATGAATATTTCTCAGAAGACAGTTTTCTTTCCGGTACAATGTCTGCTCAAGCAATTTTAGGAGCTAAAGAAGTAGGAGTTTATAGTTATGTCAAACATTTTGCAATGTATGATTTCAACGGAAAAATGACTTGTGTATGGGCAAATGAACAAGCTATTAGAGAAATATATCTAAAGCCATTTGAAATCGCAGTTAAAAAAGGAAAAGCTGGAGCTGTTATGGTCTCTTGGTCGTTCATCGGAAACAAATGGGTAGGTGAAAAAAGTCAGCTCATCAATGGAATTTTAAGAGATGAATGGGGATTTGAAGGAATGGTGATCACTGATTTCTTCAGAAACAATGGTCATGGATTTATGAATGCTGATATTGCTTTAGCAAATGGTGTTGATTTGATGTTGTCCACATATTCTGGTCCACAAAATCATGTCACAGACAAAACTAAAGCTAGCAATGTCAAATATATGAGAAATGCCTGTCACAACATTCTATACACCGTAGTCAATTCTTGTGCCTATGAAAGCGAGGATTATCAAAAGTCTTTCTCATTATGGAGAACTATTGCAATCAGCTCAGATGTTGTTGTCGGAATAATTGTTATTTCAGTATCAACATTATTAGTCATTCAATTTAAGAGAAGAAAAGAAGAAGTAAATCTCTAACACAAATAAAATCATGGTTAAATTCTATTAAAGAATAGATAAAACCATGATTTTTAGATTCGAAAGTTTCGATAAACCATTTTTTTCTTTTTTATCAAATACATTTAAGTTATAATTTTCAAGTTATGACTTTTAAACGAGAATACGATAAAAAATACCACACGCTTTCTGCACAAGCAATAAGAATAACCTTATTCGTTTATGTATATGTGAGATTACTTGCACCAGAAACCTGTGTTTTAGATATCTTTTTAAACCCTTTGTTCTTCTTTTTAGATGGTATGGCATTGACCATTGAAAAAGATGAGAAATTCTTATCATTCGTTTATAAAAAATTTAGACAATTCATCGTTCCATATTTTTTCTTTGCAGTCCTTCTTGTCTGTTTTGATATCGGATTACTACCGATTGAAGGACTACAACCATCTCACGAACAATTCTGGCAAGCCTTTTTTAAAATTTTCACAGAATCAAGAGTGTACTCACTTTGGTATTTACCATCATTATTCTTTTCGGAAATCTTTGTCTATTTGATGATGAAATTCTCAAAAGAAAAGCTCTATTTATCAACTATCTACGCTTTCATAATGCTAGCTCTCGCTCTTATTTATAATCATTTCTGTCATTATTATTTACCACTAGCGCTTGATACTAGTTTTATCGGATGTTTCTATTTGTATTTTGGATATCTATTGATGCATGACAAATTAGAAAAAGTCAGAAATATATTATTTATAAATAGATCAATATCGATATTGATAGGTGTAATTTTGATGACACTTAGTACTATATGTGCGCTTCTAATCTATAAAAATTATCAAAGTTGTTTCTCCGGTTCTAAAGCTATTTATTCACCATATTATTTTATTATTCCATCAAGTTTCTTAGGTATCTTTGGTATTGTCTTTATCGCCTATGGTGTCAGAAATCCATTCTTCAATCACATCGGTGGTATGACGATGATCATCTTAGCTTTTGAAGAAGAAGTCTGGATTAAAATATATAAAAATGTCATCGCTAAAAACTGGTATGCGACATTTGTAAACAACAATCATCTATGGAATGTCGAAGAAATCTTTTGTTGCTTCCTAGGTGCATTATTTGCAGTCTTTATGTCAGTTCCTCTATTTTATCTATTCCTCAACACTCCTCTTAGAGTTATCTTCAATAAGAAGAAAGATACAAAAGTAGAATCTGTTTCTTACGACTAAAAAAATGAGAAAGATGTCTAATCTATCTTTCTCATTTTTTATTTCAGTTAATTTTATTTGTACTTATAGAAGCCTTCACCTGATGACATACCGAGTTTTCCTTCATCGATATACTTCTTGAGAATTTTTGCCATGGCTTTAAAGTTATATGGCATCATCATCTTCTTGAGAAGTGGTGAAAATAATCCCGGTACTTTTTGATATTGCATGACAATGTTATAAGCAGTTGTAAGTCCGACTGTATCAAAGATTTGGAATGGACCTTTTGGAGCTCCAGTACCTCTTGTCCATGCGATATCAATGCTCTTAGGGTCAGAAACTCCTGAGGCATATAAATCAAGACCGGAAAGAAGGAATGGAACAAGCATTGAATTCAATAAATATCCGTTCTTCTCTTTTAAAACTGGTAATCCGATCATTCTGATATCATTGGCAAAGCTTAAGATTTCATCGAAATATTTCTTATCAGTCAAATCTTGACTCATGATTTCTGCAGTGTTATTTTTCCAAATGGAATTAGCAAAATGCAATGATAAATACTTATTTGGACGTCCGGTATATTTTGCAAATTGACTTGGAAGAAGAGTTGATGAATTAGTGACAACAACTGTCTTCTCCGGAAGAAGTGGAGCTAAAGTCTTATAGAAAGCAATTTTATCATCAGCGTTTTCTGCCATTGATTCGATGACTAAATCAGCATCCTCAACTGCTTTCTTCATATCTAGTTCAAGCTTTAAACTTGAATAAGCCTTTTCTACCTTTGCTAAGCATTCATCAGCGTTGAATGTGTCTTTATCAGCAATACCTAAAGCAAAGACATTATCAGCTTTTCCTTCAGGAGTATCCATCTTCTTGATGGTTTCAATATAGGTTTCTTTTAAATGATCAAGCTTTGGTTGACATCTTTTAATTGAGCCTTCACTTCTGAGCCAGATAGTTACATCAAAACCACAATATGCAGCTTGGAATGCTATTTGACTACCTAAAACACCACCGCCAGCAACTACTACTTTTTTGTAACTCATACAAAGTCCTCCTATCTCCAATTGAGCTAAAAATATTTTACTAATAAATGAAAAATGGGTAAAGAAAAAAACGCAATATTTCTATGTTTTTTTCATTTTATTTGCTAAAAATTTGAAATTAAATTATACTTAAACATAGGTAAAGGAGAAATTTATATGAAGAAACATTATATTGCGTTAAGTTTGATTGCTCTTGCTTCTTTAACATCCTGTTTTGATGATAGTACATCAAAAACTTCAACAAAAGATTCAACTTCAATCAATTCTAACGAATCCAAGAAGACAAATTCAGACAAAACAAGTCCGGTTGAACCAGTGACACCACCTACTATTGATGATAAAGAATTTTCTTTTTTATTAGGTGATTATTATGGTAAAAATGCTAAAGTAACAATCGGGAATAGCGGACTTACCTTGACTGGAAAAACAGAATTATCATTAAATGCAACAAAAGTTGAAACTGTCGAATTAGAATATTCTAAATCCGATGAAGATGAAGAGACTAAGACATATGATACTTTAATGATTGAATTCTCTAGCAAATTCAATAATGGAATTGACTATCAAGCCTATGTCAATTTTGATGATGGATTCTTGCATTTAGAGAAAGTAGAAAATTATAGTACAGTAACTACTATCGGCACCTATATGCCTGATATCAAAGAATTTAGCGGTTCTTATTCTGCCTATGGTGATTCTAGTCAGTACAATATGTACGTCTCTTTCAGCGGTTATTTTGATTTAGAAAGAGGTGTCTTCCCGTCCTCTCATAAAAGTGCCTATTCAATTTCTAATGAACAATCATGGTATTTAGAATCATATTATGTTTGTGTTAATGACACCATTTATAAAGCCATTCAGGAATTCGATCAAGATAAATATGGATATGGTAAAAATATCATCTATAAGAATACTGAAAAGAATAATATATATGTCTTCTCTGGAACAAATGAATATTCAGTCGATTATGATTATTTTGAATATGTGACAGATATCGGTGTCCTTCAAAATTTAAATCTTTTCGATGGAGAAAATAAAGTCACATTGAATGTAAACATTGAAGATAACACAATCACATTTGGAACCTTAAGTGGTACATATACAAAAGTCGTCGATGATGAAGGATTAAAAGTCAAAGCTGTCTTTGGAGATAAAAACTACACTTTCTCATTCGGCGAAAGATATATCGTTGTAAATGATGGTAATAGTGAAAAAGTCTATCCAGTCAATGATATAGATGATTTATACGGAGAATTTACCGACGGTACTAATACCTTCAAAATCGACAAACAAGATGACGAATCATATGAAGTAACAGATCCTAAGGTCTATTTAAATGGTGCTGAAATAAGTTATAAATATGTGATTTCTAACAATAGAAAATCTATTCAAATCGTTAAAGATGGTATCACCTATATCATTTCACCTGATAACACTGGTTCTTCAATTCGCTTAGATACTAATGGTGTTATTTCTTATCCGATTTGTGAATCCAAATTCAAAGATTTATATACTGATACTTTCTTCTTCCATGATAAATCTACATCTTTCTCTTTCACAATCACAAGTGATATGAAATATGAATTCACAGGAGAAAAGGATGCTGTCAAATTCAAATATTGGCACGGTGATAAATATCCATCTATCAGTTTCAAATATAAAGAAAAAGATTATTCATTAGAATTGGTCCAAGAAGATATCGGATATTATGAACTCATAACTGATGAAACTACCTACACTCTTTATAGTCAAACAGTTTTAAATAGTGTCTATGGTGAATATTCTTCAAATTACAATGATAGTTTTGTTTTAACACCATCTCTGCTCATCAAAGATGGCGTCAGTTATCCGTATTCATTCTCTCCATATTTTGTTGAAAGTTCTGGTTTATATAACTTTGGTATTTTAACTGATGAAGAAGATGGTCATTATCAAAATAATCTTTACGGAACATTTATCAATTCGACAACTTCTTATGTCAAGAAATCAGTTTTTGAAGGTATCAAAGGCACATATCAAGCCTATGGTAAATACGGAATCGAAAATATCAAATTCACTGATGACGGGAAATTGTTATTAGATATGGTCAATTCTACAAATGATGGTTTAGATAGAGATGTTGAGAAAAATTATCTCATATATACCAACACCAATAATACTCCTATCATCGTCTTCAATTATGGAATAGTAAATATCTCTATCAGCTTCTATGGTAACTATGTCGAAATTGCAACCTTAAAATATTATAATAGCGGACTTGTAAACACCTGGGGTACCTATACTAGTAGCGATAATACAAACACTCTCTTCATCCAAGATGATAGCGTGTATTTAAACGGAACTAAGCTTTCCATTTCAAGTTATGAATACAGCGATGATAAAACCATTTTCTACAGTGATATTTACACAATCACCTATTACAAAGGAAGCGATAATGTCACACTTGATAGTGAAACATCATGTGTTAAATTAACAAGAAAATTGAGCTTCACTGACTTTGATAAATTCCTCGGAACTTATACGATTAATAGTTCTGAAGTAGTCATCAGCAAGAGCTCTACTATCGGATATTCAATAACCGCTGCAGGTAGCGCTGTTTCAACTTATTATATCGCTAGACATAGCGATAAATTAGCACTCACATTCTCTGATTTTAATGGAACCTATTATTTGATGCTCAACGAAGAAACTGGTGAAATAACCACTGATTTTGAAGCTTCTTCAATCCCGGTTCCACCCCCACTTCCATTCTAAATAGTAATGAAAATACCGATGCCAAACAAATAGCATCGGTATTTTTTTATTTAAGTTTTGTTTTTAAATCAAGAGGATCTGAATAACAATAATTCAAGGTCATCTTATTGAACTTCTTGTATTTAGAAAACATCTTTTTAGCTTTTTCTTTATCTCCGGATCTAAGATATAGATCAGCTAATTTATAATATGAATCTTTGTCATTTGGAATATCTTGGATCAATTCTTCATACATAGAGATACAGCTGAAGTCATCTTTTTGAAATTTATCAAAAGCTAATTTTCTAAGTGAGTAATCATAGACTTGAAGCGGTGTTTTCTCATTCTTGACTAACATCTCATAATATTTATTTCTATCAAGGGTATTCTTATCTTCAGCAAGAAGGTATTGAGCCATCACACAGTTATTATTACAAGCTTCTTCCATCCATAATAAATAAAGCTTTGATTGAGTGTTATTGACTATTTCTAAGATTTGATTAGCAAGTGAGAATTGACTATCTCCATCACCCTCTACGGCTTTATTTATTAATTCTTTCAATTTTTTATCTAAATCATTTCTTGCAAAGAAACGTTTGGTATCGACAATAATTCTTTCTTCCATATTGACCTCCGAGACAAAAACAATTATATTACATAATGTCGTTAAAACTAAGAAATATCAACAATTTTTAGAAAAATATGTCAGTTTATGCGCTAAAAACGACAAGATACGAAAACAGCTGTTTTGTAAGCCTTTTCACAAAAAAAGTTCTTGCAATTCAAACCGAATTATAAGAAAATATTATCGTCTTAAGGAAATACCCCTCCAAGAGACATTGAATCGATAATAAATTCTAACATAAAATTCCTTTTGCTCTTCCCAGATAGATTCTTGTCTACCTGGGTTTTTTTGTTATATTTTTTAACAACTTTAAAAGGTCGCAATTAAGCGACCTATTTTTTATAAACTTATTTTAAATCTTCGATATTGATATTATCCATATCATCGAAGTCTTGGTTTTCACCGCACATAGCCCAAATGAATGTATAATTCTTAGTTCCAGCGCCAGAATGAATACTCCAAGATGGTGAGATAACTGCTTGTCTATCATGCATGACCACATGTCTTGTTTCATTTTCAGGTCCCATAAAGTGGAAAACAGTTTGATTCTTATCAATATCAAAATATAAATATACTTCCATACGTCTTGCATGAGTATGGCATGGCATTGTATTCCAAATAGAGCCTTCTTCAAGATGAGTTAATCCCATCGATAATTGACAGGTTTCTACATTTTCAGGGATGATATAACGATTCAATGTTCTTTCATTGCAATGAGCTTTATCACCAGCATGTCTATGATCAGCTTTTTCAAAAGGAATCAAAGTAGTCGGATATTCTTTATGAGCAGGACAAGAAGCGATATAGAAATTAGCAGGATCATTTTTATCTTTGGAGGAGAAGATAACTTCTTTGACACCTCTACCGATATATAAAGCCTCCCAATGCTTTAAAACATATTCAGTACCATCCACAAGAATAGAACCTTCACCACCGATATTGATGACACCCATTTCTCTTCTATCTAAGAAATGTTCAGCTCTGAGTTCTGGAGCACTAGCTAAGACAACACTCTTGTTGACTGGAATAGTACCACCGAAGATGATACGGTCAATATAGGAATATGTTAAACTGATATCATCAACTGCGAAGACATCTTCAACTACATATTCTCTTCTAAGTCTTTCAGTATCATAATGCTTGTAATCTTCCATCGAAGAATAATCTCTTGTTTTTAAAATCATAATTCTATCCTCCAATATATTTAAATTTTGTAATCGAGATTTTCAAAATATTCAGGATGTTTTAAAATGACTTTATCGATACCATGTAAACCAGCATAATTATGCTCATAAACGATATCAGTCAAAGAAGAAACATCATTATCAATCAAACAATCTAACATCTTCTCATGAATGCCATAAAGAGAATTCAATTGCTTTTCTTCTCTTAAGAAAGTCATGAAACGATAGCGTTGGAAATTAGGTTGATTAGAATTTAATAGTTTTAATACGCCTTGTTTTGAAGCTATTGAATAAATGTATTCATGAAATTGATTGTCGAGATTGAATAAGGCCGTTGCAAATGAATCATCAGACGAATTCTTTTTCTTCTCTTTCAATTCTCTTTGAAGAGCTAAGTTATCTCTCAAATAGAGAATGTCATCTTTTGATAATCTGCCAGCAATTGATGAAAGAACATTGTGTTCAACACAATTTCTAACATAAATCAAATCTGAAATATTTCCCATATCAATTTTGGTTACAAATGTACCTGATTGAGAACGAATTTCAAGAAGATTATTATCTTCCAACCTTTTAAATACATCACGAATTGGTGTTCTTGAAACTTTATATTTATTAGCCATTTCAATCTCACCTAATTTTTGACCTGGCAATAGCTTCATCGTAATGATGGAGTTTTCAATTTTAGAATAAATAATAGAGTTATCTTTTGTCATGCTCCATCTCCTTTAAATTTACTTTAAGCTTTCTCTTGCCTTTTTTACTTCATCGACAAACTTCTTAGCTTCTTTCTTTACTCCTTCATAATCACCGGTTTTAGCTGGTGCTGTTAAAGAGGAGCCTGCACTTACGGCGACGGCACCATTTTTAATCCAATCTTTGATATTATCTAAAGAAACGCCACCAGAAGGTAATAAATTAGCTTGTGGAAGTGGTCCGTGGATATCTTTGAAATATTGTGGAGAGACAACATCTCCTGGGAAGACTTTGATGACATCAACACCAGCTTTCATAGCGGTGATGATTTCAGTTGGTGTCATACAACCAGCAAAATAAGGAACTTGATACAAATTACAAATCTCACAGACTTCTTTATCAAAAGCAGGAGAGACGATGAATTGAGCTCCTTTGATGATAGCATATCTTGCTGTAGTAGCATCTAAGACAGTGCCAGCACCGACAAGAGCATCGACTTTATCTTTGATGAGTTGTTCGATGACTTCATCAGCATGAGGGACAGTAAAGGTTATCTCTAAGCCTCTGATTCCTCCTTCACTGATTGCTTTTCCAAGTAGAACAGCTTTTTCAACAGATTCAGCTCTGATGACAGCGACAACACCATTATCGGCTAATTTTGAAATAACTTCAAACTTTTTCATTTATTTAACCTCTTTAATCTTTATCATTTTCATCGAAATCAATCTTATCTAACATCTCATATAAATAAGCGCGAGTAGGGAATAAATCAAAATTCATACCTAAGACTTCAGCGCATCTTTTGATACGATAATCGACGGTATTGTAGTGTAAGAATAGATCGACTTGAGCATTTCTTGATGAACAATTGTTTTCAATATATACCTTCAATGTGTACAAAAGAGATTTTTTAACTCCTAAGATGAGATACATAGTCTCATCATAGATAGCTGGATTTTCTCTAGCTAATCTGAAGAATTCATAATAATGTCCATCTTCAACCTTATTTATAAATGTATATAAGATTTGATTCTCACAAGGAATCAACAATGCTTTTCTAAGTCCTACTTCTTCGTTGATGATTGCAGGAAATGATGCACGGAAGATTGTAACATTTTTAACGGCATCTTTTAACTTTAAAATATATAAATCATCGCGTAAGTGTTTGATTGAAAAATTAGCATCAAACAATCTCTTGAGAGATTTTTCTAATCTAGTTGTATCCTCTGAATACATTTGAAGAAGAACAACGCCATCATTAAACATCGATTTTGGTGATCTTAGCAACTCCATTTTGAACAATTTCCTTTCCTTCGTAACCGCTTGTCTTAACATTCTTTAAGTAGACATTTTCAACATTTTCAAAGACAAAACCTAATTTTGATACATCATCAATATAGGATGCCATGACCGGCTTTCCTTTTGATGCATCTTGTTTTGTCGTGAATTCTGAATCGATGATTTCAATAGAATTTATCTTTCTTTCAGGAAGTCCTAAGAAATAACCAAAGGCATATTCAGAATCTACGACATGCATTCTTTCAAAACGGAAATTACCAAGATATGGTGTTCTTTCATCAACAATTTGGGGATTTCTATTTTGGACATAATCATCTTTTCCATCCGGATCACAGAAGTAGAACATATTGATGGTCAAAGGAGTTAAGACATTATCCATATAGATGTCTTTGAAAACAATGTTATCGATAATTGAATCTTTACCTCTACCTCTTCTACTCTTGATTCTAAGTCCACGATCTGTATGTTTAAAATAACATCTTTCAATCAATAAGTTAGTTAAACCCGCTCCTGCTTCTGAACCTAGAACAATAGCTCCATGTCCTTCATTCATAAAGCAGTTTCTGATGACAACATCATTGCACGGCTTTTTAAAAGTAGAACCGATATAGATCTTTCCACTTTTCAAAGCGATGCAATCATCACCAACCGAGAATCTGACACCGATAATTTTGACATGTTCACAAGCTTCAGGATCCATACCATCAGTATTTGGACTATCTTTTGGATTGGTGATTTCAATATCGTAGAATCCTAAGTTAGAACTGAAGTGCGGATGCAAGGTCCAACAAGCAGTGTTGAAGAACTTGACACCGACAAAATTGATATTCTCACATCGCATCAAATAAACAAGTCTAGGTCTTGCCCAAGTGAGATGTTTAACATCTTCCCAAAATCTTGATTTTTGAGCTTGGCCGTCAACCATTCCTTCACCGACAATATTGACATTTTTAACTTCAAAACCAGAAATAAGAGAAGGCTTTCCAATAAATGGGTTTCCTTCCCAAGATAAAAGTTCTAAAGGTTTGTCATCTTTGTGATATGATTTGATTTCCCCTGGTCCTAAAGGATAAGCATCGACATCAGTATTGCCTAATAATCTAGCTCCTTTTTTAATTTCGATTGTGATATCACTTTTTAAAAATAAGGAAGTGATATGATAATCTCCTGAATTAAAAATTAAAAGACCATTCTTAGGTGTCATGTTGATTGCCATTTGACATCTCAAGTTATCGTCTTTTTCATTTTGAGCTTTTTTGAAATCGGACATATGGAGAATATAAGAAACATCTTTTGTTTTAAAATTTAAAACATCAGCACCGATTCTTAAATTATAATCGGTATCGGGATCTAAATTATAAATAGTAAAAACATTTCGATCTGTCTCGAGAATAAAGGAATCGTTCAAGTAGACTTGAAAATTATCTTCAACTTTATATATTTCTTCGTTTTCAAGTTCGAAAGTTGCACTACAACAAGTTATAAATAATGCGTTAAATTTCATCTTGTACTCCTTTCCTTTATTTCTTAAACACGAAATGTTTTATTAAATCTTTGATAAATATGAATATACCATCAACTACAAATAGAACAAGGGCGGCTGTAAATGGTTCTCTAAACCAAAAAGTTGAATAAGTAGGATCGATGAGTTCAGAGAATTTTCCTGAGATAAATATACCGAGGAACCCAACAGCGACACCATAGACAATATTGATGAATAACGAATATATTTTCCTAGATTTGAAGATGACATAATCATCTTTTTGTCCAGGAAAATCTTCGATGACATCCAAAATGTTATAAACAAGTAGATCATTAAAGACACCGATAGCAAGACCTGTGATAATGATCAATACGAATGTCATCGAGGAAAAATTAGTTTCTGATCTGAATATTTCTAAAGATCCTAAACCGTTCATGAATAAGAAATAAATCAAGCCGAAGAACCAATATTTGATAAATAGTGATTTGACAGGATAAGGAATCTTGTTATACCAATGAACTTTATATTGTTTCAACGTCTTTTTATCGACAATACCATCATCTTCTTTTGCGGAATTTGAATCGTTCATCAATTCTTCATTTGTCTTTTGTTCTTTTTCATTTTTAGGATCAAAATTTTCCATCAGTTAGTTTTCTTTCTCTTATGAATTTGAATCTTCTTAGCGAATGGTTGAACAATCGGTGCCAATATGACAAGAGCGATATCGATGAATAGGAAAATATTGTGAAGATTAGTGTAAGCATAGGATTTAGTGATACTTCCATCATCGGTAACTTTATTTTTACTATTGACTAAAGAAAGTTCAATATTAATATCTCTCATGTATCTGAAGTTGATGAATAACTCAAGTCCAACTACAATAAAGAATAAAACAGTAAAAATAATTTTCTTCTTTGTTTCTGTCTTTTTATTGTTGACATTGATATAAAGAAGACAGGAAACGATTGATAAAACATTATTGCAGAAGAATAAAATAGAATTTAAATCATTACGGCCTAAGGCATTGATAGCTACTAAATGAGTATGAATTGTACAAGTGATGATGATTGTACAAACAATTGTCATAACCATCGGAATGATTGAAACATGATTTTTGATTTTGATGAAGAAACGAGTGAGAGCTAAAACAAATGCATTTTGTTGTAAAGCTTCAACTAAACTAGCTTCATCAGATCCTTCTTCAACAGCACCTAAAGCAGATGAATCAATCGAAGTATTCGCATCAGATGTGAATTGAATGCCAGAACGATCGATTTCTTTTTCATCTTTTTTATCAGGCATTTTCACTACCTCCAATCTTTTTACCATCTTCTTTATCGAAGAAGCATATCTTGTCTTCTTTAAAACTTACATTGATTATATCATTGTGATTCTTTCTGAGCCATCCAGGAACTTTGATGATACTTCTATGTCCTTCTAAATCACCGTGAACAAGTGAGTATTGACCAAGATGTTCAACAAGATCGATGGTGAACTTCAAATCACCTTCAAGTTTGATATTCTCTGGTCTTGTAGCAAGAAGTACTTCTTTTCCTTCATAAGTTGCTAAGTCATATTTTTGTTGATCAGAAAGGTTATAAACAAAATTCTTATCTGAAACAAATTTACCATCTTTGATAACGCCATCATAGAAATTCATACTTGGATTTCCGATGAAGTATCCGACAAAGGCATTGGCTGGTTTATGATAGACTTCATATGGGGTTCCGATTTGTTGAACTTTACCCATTGACATGACGACGATTCTATCTGCAAGTGTCAAAGCTTCAGTTTGATCATGAGTGACGTAAATCATAGTTGTTCCAAGTCTATGATGTAAAAGTTTGATTTCTCTTCTCATAGAGTTTCTAAGTTTTGCATCAAGATTAGAGAGTGGTTCATCGAATAAGAAAACCTTTGGTTCTCTGACAATAGCTCTACCCATAGCGACACGCTGTCTTTGACCACCAGATAATTCTCTTGGTTTCTTATTGAGTTGATCTTTAAGTCCTAAAATATCAGCAGCTCTCATGACTTTTCTATGAATTTCTTCGGGATTTTCTTTTCTCAATGTCAATGAGAATGCCATATTTTCATAGATTGTCATATTTGCATAAAGAGCGTAATTTTGGAAAACCATTGCGATATCACGATCTTTTGGAGCAGTATGAGTAACTTCTTTATCATCGATGAATAAGTGGCCATCAGAGATTTCTTCTAATCCAGCTACCATTCTTAAAGTTGTTGATTTACCACAACCAGAAGGACCGACAAGAACGATGAATTCTCCATCTTTAATATCGATATTGAAGTCATGGACAGCGATAACACCACCATCATAGACTTTCTTTATGTGTTCAAGTTTAAGTGTTGCCATATTATTTAACTACCTTTTCATTTTCGATAGGTTTGACAGTTTCAAGATATCTTCTTAAGGCTGCACCTCTGTAAATACTCAAGAATCCTGCGATGATAGAACAAGCTCCAGAAATCACGTAGAAGATGAGAACTAAGGTGAAGATGATTGAATTCATACTTCCTTGATTGAGAAGTGAGAGAGGAAGAAGGAAGACACGAAGAATAGCAAAGGCTCCCATACAAATAGAAGCGATACCTAATGATTTAGAATAGAATTCCATACGAATTGCAGCTAAGAATAAGAATAACATTGAAAGAATATTGATAACGATATCGATACCTTCACAAACACCAGCATTTTTCAAACCTAATAAGTTGAATTCTTTGTTGACATTGACAACAATTTCAGTTCCAGAATAGAAACAGCAGAATCCTAAAGCTAAGAATATAGCTGCTAATAAACCGAACATGTAACTGATTTTGTTTGGTCTATACCTAAGCATTTCAAGCTGAATTCCTTTTGGAAGGAAATAGCTTTTAATTTTATCTAAGAAGTTCATTATTTGACCTCCTTTGCATTATATGAAACAGGATTTGGAACACCATTCTTCTTATTTCTTTCATAGTTTAATCTTGAAAGAACTTTTGTGAAAGTTACATATGCAACAGGAATGATGGAAACAAGAAGGACAACAGCGAGTAAATATCCTAAGATAAATACTGGAGTATTTGGATTGATTGAATAACTCGAACGAGTTGACCAGTATTCATTCATGGCATCAAATGGTAATTCCATGTATTTTCCTTGATAGAAAGACACACCGATTATCGTATAAATTGCAGAGACAACAGTGAAAGCGATGTAGGTGCCATCCCAAACAAAATTAGATACATAATAAATTTCACGGAGATGATTTCTTAAAACAAAATAGAAGGCAACAATCAACAATCCGATGATAGATAGAATCAAAATCATATTGTTATACGGCATTATAGGCGTATAAAACGATTCAGTTTCTATATAATATCTACAAACGGCTGCAGGAGTAGCCATTCCTAAAGCATAGACTGCCATAAGAGCATAAACAATAATGCCGATTGTTCCGCTTATTTTTTGAAATAATGAAGCTATTTTTTTCATATATATCCTCCGTGGATTTTTATAAATTATCAGAAGCGGCAATTAGCCGCTTCTGACTTTATTCTTCAATTAAAGAGCTAAATATCTAGTATAGGCGTCGTTATAATAGGTGGTGAATTGATCAAGTCTTAATGTAGTATTGACAGTACTGCAATAATTTTCATAAGACAAATCAAAATTGCCTTTTGTTCCAAAACCACCGATGACAATATCAGAGATTACCATAACTTCTTTCTTATTTGAGGTGAAAACCTTGTTCAAATCAGTGAAGTCAGAGGAAAGAGATGAATTTTCAGCCTTAGTGAATGGAAGAGTGGTTGGAACGATGTCTTGCATATGAGAAGTGTTGTTAGTTTGGTGATTGACATGTTCTAAAACACCTTTAACAATTGCGTTATTAAGAGTATCAAGAGATGGAATTGCTTTGGCTGAAACAGTTTGATATTCCATACCTTGTTCTTTGACATAACCGACTGGGAAAGTAGCACCTAAATAATAACGATAGAAGTTAGTATAGTTACCACCAGTCTTTTCCTTCATTTGTTGTTTTGTGGCATCACTTAATTTTGGAACTTGTTTATTTTGGTAATTGATATATTCAATGTCACCATTTGCATCTTTTGCAAGATATTCATCTGGTCCATAAGACATCAATCTATTACCTTTTTCAGAATAGAGATAATCAAAGAGTTCTAAGCACTTATTGAGTTTCTTTTCATCTTTTGCAGTATCAGCAGTGATGAACCATCCTTGTGGTTTAACACTTCTCCAAGATTCAGTGTAATGGATGAAGTTACCAGTTGTTCCATCATCGAAATCAGCAACAGCTGGAAGAACAGAAGCGATGACGGCATTTTTATCTTTGCAAGAATCATTGTAGACAGTTGTGGTTTGGTTATAGTCATAAGTGGCAAAACCAGCAGCCCCTATAGTGTAATCGCCACCATATAATTGGCCACGATAATCGTCACTACTATTGACTTTATCAGTTGTGAATTTTTCTAAGATAAGTCCATCTTGATACATTTCATGTAATTTCTTAAGACCATCTCTGAATTGAGTGGTTCCACGGACATCAACGAGTTTGCCATCATTATCAACATACATCCATTGATTTCTTGATTCAGTGCCACGAATTCCGAAGAATTGTAAGAAACGATATAAATCAGTTGTACGATCGCTAGTTTTAGCTCTTGGGAATAAAGCGACCATATTGGTTTTAGCACTTCCAGTCAAGAATTCTGGGCATCCTTTAACACATCTGAATAATGCAATCAATTCATCAACATCATAGACAGCTTGGCCACCGCAGAAGAGTTTACTTCTCTTATTTCCATAAATCTTAGTTCCATCAGCTTTGACATAAGTAGTATCGATATAATCGCGAAGTAACTTGACAGCAGTAGCACCATTTAAGGTAGCAGCATCATTCATTTGTTTGATGATATTTTTATCAGCTGTGACTTTCTTTGTGATTGTTTCTGTACCAGTTTCGTCTGCAGTTAAAACAGTAACTGTTGAATTGATATCAGATGTATAGAATGGAGTATAGTTCTTAGAAAGAGTGACACCAGTTTCTGTTGGAAGAGTATCACCATCAAGAAGTTTTTCGACCCAATCTTGACGAACCATAAGCATACGTTCAAGATCATCATAACCATCGAAGTATGGAGCGTAGAATAAATTACCATCAGCAGAAGAGATAATCTTCTTAACAGCTGGGTTGTCATTTAAGAACTTCTTGAAATTTGGCATCTTATCTAGATAATTTTTCAAATCAAGAATGTCTTTCTTACTTGTACCTTCTTCGATGATTTGATCAGAATTACCTTGAGCGATGTTGACTAATTGATTATCAACTTTGAAGCCTTGAACAACTAAAGTCTTAGCGAAATAATCTTTGATAGAAGTATCTTGTTCTGGAGAAGCATCAGTGATATTGATATTAAGATCGTTTTGAATTTGCTTCCAAACTGGCTTAAAATCACCTTCTTGATATGCGGTTCCATCTGGTGAAGAATACGGAAGTTCATATGTACTTGTATTGACAAACTTCATCTTACGAGCTGCATTATCATAGTATACAGACATTACTAAATCGACACCATCTTCATCATCAGTTGAAGTAGAAATCGGCTTAGAAGCTTCACTGCCTTTTGTACTTGTTGATGTCTTACCTTTATCATTTGAGCAACCAGCAAGACCTGCAACAGAAGCGATAACTAACAAACTTAACAAACCTTTTGTGGATTTCATTCTAATACCTCCTATAGATTTCCAAATCCATTTTTTTCATCCCGACACTAACAACTATTCCTTAACACCACCGAGATTGACACCGGCAGCGAAGTACTTTTGAATAAACGGATAAATGACTAAGATCGGTACAATTGCGAAGATGACCATTGCATAAATGAATGATTGAGTCGCATAACCATTTGCGATAACAGCATCTGCACCGATTTCACTGATTTGATCTTCCATCATCTTAATTGTTGTTTGAATTTGAACTTGAAGTGGAAAATCAACACTGCTTGAGACTTCTTGAGCAGCCCAGAAGTAACCATTCCATCTAGAGATACCGTAGAATAAGCCAACTGTAGCGACGGTAGCTTTAGACATTGGAACATAAATCTTTGACATAATCTGGAAGTCGTTAGCTCCATCAACTGTTGCTGCTTCTTCAATTTCTTTAGGAACACTTTCAAATGCATTTCTTAAAAGAATGATATTGAAGGCTGACATACCCATTGCAAGAACAATCAACCATTTTTGATCTTGAATGTGGAAGACATCTTGAAGAATTTGTCCAGTAGCTTGATAATTCAAATGCATTGGAATAACACCAGCTGAGAACCACATTGTGAAGATGAGAAGGAAGTTGAATAACTTATGTCCGTATAATCTCTTCTTACTGAGAGCATAAGCGCCAAAGATTGAAAGACCCATACAATAAATAGTTCCGTACAAAGTGACAAATAATGTATTGCAATAAGAATTCCAGAATGACTTACTCTTGATGACTTTTTCAATTGCTTTTAATTGGAAGCCAACAGGGAAGAGAACGACTTGACCATTCATAACTGCTGTACCACTTGAGACTGCACCAGATAATGCGAAGACCAATGGATATAAGCAAAGAAGAGCAAAGATTGTAATGAATAAATATGAGATAACTTTGAAGATGATTTCAGAAGTGTCTAATTTAGCACCACCAGTTTTTCCTTTTGGTGCCTTTTTGAGGATTCTGACAGATGATTCGTTTGACATATAAATCCTCCTAGAATAATGATGTCGAAGAAACTTTCTTCGAAATCTTATTAGAACCGATAACTAATAACATAGATAAGAGTGAGTTGAACATATCAGCAGCAGCACCAATACCTTGGTTTTGACCAGATGCTTTCATAATAACATTGATGACATAAGTTGAAACTGTTTGTGATGTTTGATATGTTTGACCATTTGCTTGAACTTGTAATAAGTAAATCTTTTCATAACCGACAGTGAGAAGTTGTCCCATCTTTAAGATCAACATAATGACAAGCGTTGGCGCCATACCTGGGAAGGTGACATATCTAATCTGTTGCATCTTATTAGCGCCATCAATTCTCGCCGCTTCATAATTTGTCGGTGAAATACCTAAGATAGCTGCAAAGTAGACAATAGAACCATAACCTGCATCTGTCCAAATACCAGAGACTGTGAAGATAGAACGGAAGGCTTTTGGAGAATGCAAGATATCTTTAGCACCCATAGCTTCAAACATTCTTGAAATTGGACCACCTGCAGAATTCGCTGATGAATTTTGAAGGAGTAAGCCGATGAGAGTTGTCATAACGACCAAAGAGATGAACTTTGGAAGATAAGTGAATACTTGAACGATAGCTCTATACCATTTCAATCTGATTTCAGAGAAGAACAGAGCTAAGATAATCGGGAATGGGAAGCCGAAACATAAACCGTAGAAAGAAACTAAGAATGTGTTTCTAAATGCTTGCCAGAAATCTGATAACCCGAACAAATATAAGAAAGAGTGGAAACCAACAAAGTTAGATGTGAAGGTACCACCACCGAATGATTCGTCAACTACTAAGTCTTTAAACGAAACGATCATGGATGCGATTGGAAAATATTTCCAAGCGACAAGGAAGAAGAATAGTGGGAAGAACAATACATACAATCTCCAATCGACCAAGATCTCATGTACTTTTCTCTTCCAGTACCCTCTTTCCATCGACTGAATTTCTTCTTCAGTCGCTTTTGGTAATGCTCTACTTTTTCCCATGTTTTAATGCCTCCCTTTTCTTTTTGTAAGCATTTATTGCATTATTTTCATCATCGAAGGAAGAATGTCGGCCTTCAATTCTTCGCCTGTCATCTTCCATCTTCTTTAAATCTTCGGTTGATAGCGTTCCTCCATCGAGAAGTGCAGCTTCATTTATTTGATTTCCTTCAGCAAGTTCTTCCATACAAACCGATTCTTTTTCGATTCGTTTTTGAATGTCTTGCATCTCAATCAAATATTGATTCATATCTACGACCAATCCATCTTGTCTTAATGTCACTAGATAAATGACAAAAGATATAAAGATATTGATAAGATCGTACATCAAGAAATTCATCGATAATTTGAGATAGTTTTCACTACCGATAAGAACAATCATTCTAATAACTTCAAGAGATACATATCCGATGAAGTAATAAAGAATCATCATTCCCTTATCTTTTCTGAATTTTGATTTATCCTTTTTTCTGATGAACAAGTAACAAACAGCAAGTGCAAGATATGCAAGGCTATAATAAAGCCACAGCTGAATAGTCAATTGTTGTTTTAGAAGCACCCTTGTTATAAGTGATGCAATACCTCCAATAGGAGCAACGATAAGTCCGTATTGGTTCCAACGGTAGATAGCTATCATTCCAATAAGAGGAGCAAATGATAAAGTGAGAATCTGACCAAAGGCATAATTTCCACTTTTTACACTTGCGATATTAAAGGCGATAGTAAATGCAACCTCGGTAATTATCGCTAATCCACTCAGAAACAAAAGATCAATTACTTTGAATTTTTGTTTACTCATACATTCCTCAAAAGCCATTACATCTGTAATCGCTTACAAAGATTATATCACACTTTATAGAAAAATTATCAACTTGTATACAAGAATTTTAAAAACCTCGATAAATATTAATGTTTTTAAGAAAAATATTTTTTATTTTATTCTTGACACACATTTAACTTGTATACAAGTTTTGAAAAAGCTATCAATTTTTTATCATAAAAAGGTGATTGTATGAATAAAAAAACCATCTAGTCTTTACTTTAACTTATGAATATAAAAAAAGTGGAAGAACCTAAGTTCAACCACTGATTATTTATCATTTCAAAGCTTCTAATATTGTCTTCTTAGCGAGCACTATCTTATCTTTTTTAACTCCTTCAAATATCAAAGTAGCATCACTTGAATATTTATTCACACATTCAATCATGAATTTATAATCAAACTTACCCTCACCAGGAGCTAATTGAACAAGTTTTCCATCTATCATATCA
>CAVEQA010000007.1:470-1095 GCA_963617725.1 Paludibacteraceae bacterium | reverse complement strand
ATCATATCAGCATCTTTGATATGAATGATTTTAACCTTATTACCTAAGGTCTTTAAAGCACCTTCAAATATTTCATTTCTTTTATCAAAATTTCCTTCATAAAGAAGATTATATAAATCAACAGTAGCAAAGACATTATCGGAATTCAATTCTTGAATGAGTCTTGCTTGTTGTTGATAACAATAAATGACATGTCCCCAGGCAGATTCAATAGCAATTTTAGAAGATATTGAATCAGCATAATCTTTTAAATCTTCAAAGACCTTTTTTGTCTGTTGATATCCTTCTTCTGTTTGATTCTTAGGAACATAAATCCATGGAGAATCATTGTATGATCCCGTTTCACTTCCAACATAAGGAAGATTATCAAATTTATGTGATATTCTAAGATTCTCTTTAAAATTAGTAATACCAGCTTCCACGACATCTCTTTTTGAATGAACAGGATTAAAATAAGCACCTAACATAGTTATTGAGATATCATTTTTATTTAATTCTGATTTGACTCTTTCAACATAAGTATCATCATAAGAAGGATTATCAAATGCTTTTTTGAATACTAACTGAATGTTTTTAAACCCATTTTCTTTGATGATTTTTGATAATTCTTCTGGTGTTTTTTTGT
>CAVEQA010000007.1:0-460 GCA_963617725.1 Paludibacteraceae bacterium | reverse complement strand
ATCATGAGCTCTAACTCCGACACTATTTTTTAATTCCATATTTGTGATTTCCTCTCTCCTTTCTATAATAATACAAGAATATCAATTCTAAAAAGGAGATTATCATGATAAATACAAATTTGTTTAAAAATTCCAAAGAATTTCACGTAAGTTCTTATGAAGAAATGATAAATCTATGTAAATCATTGAGAAATAAAGATCCTAAAACCCCATATACAATTCATATAGATGGAAATGACAAAGAAATTGGAAATTACAAATTCACATTTTCATACTTTAATATCGTCTCTCATGGTCATGAATTAGATTCGACTTTATATGCTAATATGAAAGATGAAAACAATAATGATTTGACTACATGGAAAACAGCTGCATTAAAAATCACAGGATCTCATAATATCTTTGAAAATTTAGATATAAGAAATATATCTTTTTCGCCTGAAATAAAAGGACAGGAAGT
>CAVEQA010000006.1:12014-29557 GCA_963617725.1 Paludibacteraceae bacterium | reverse complement strand
GTACAATAGAGATATTGAATTTGCTATATCTTATTTTACTAGAGAAGAAATATTCATCATCAATTTCTAAATCATAGGATGAAAAACTTGCATAAAATTCATCATCACATTTAGAAATACAGAGATATTTTCTAAGATTATCGTTTCTTTTTAAATAAAACAAATCATTCTTTCTTTCAATGATATCATCTGGATATAAGTAAATCAATTCTTTAACAATTTCATCAGGTTGTCTTCTTTCAAAATAACAATCTTCAAAGCATTCATTTCTTATTTTAGATAATATAACCTCAGCTTTTTTCCTGAGTTCTAGTATATGTGTGCTGGTATTATTATCTAAAAAGAATAATGGATAATCATCATTGAATTCTCTATCCTTAACTTCGATTATTGTCTTATATAAAGAGAGAACTTTTATACAAATTAAAAACTCTTTATCTATAGGAGTTTTATATAGATAAAGGGTTTGATGTTTGTTGAATTTATGTTTTATCAATTCGTCTTCTATTGCTTTTTTATTTTGAAAATAATCTTGATACATCAACGAATTGTTTTAGGAAAAGCTTTTTGATAATCTTTGATATTTTGTTTGATGACTTGTAATGCTCTATCTTTTCCAAAGACACCAGGAACTAATGTTTCTTTTCCTTCCAAGACTTTATAAGTTTCAAAAAAGTATTCAATTTCATCAGTGATATGCTTTGGAAGCATGCTGATATCATCAAAGTCCTTGTAGAAAGGATCTTGTGGACATACAGCTAAAATCTTGACATCTCTTAAACCAGAATCGATCATTTCAATCATACCGATTGGCTTAGATTCAACTAATGTGAGTGGTTGAACAGCTTCAGACATGATAAGAAGGACATCTAATGGATCGTGGTCTTCTGCAAGAGTGAGTGGAATAAAACCATAATTTTGTGGATAGTGAGTTGATGTATATAAAATTCTATCAAGCTTCAATAATCCAGTAGCTTTATCCAATTCATATTTATTTTTCATACCTTTTCCGATTTCAACACAAGTGACAAATTTCTCAGGTGTGATAAGTGTAGGATCAATATCTTTCCATGCGTTCATTTATTTATACCTCTAATTTCTATTTAAATTATAAACGCATTGGCTAAAAAACTCCATAGAAAAGTCGTTCAAACTACATTCTTTCTTTATTTTTTATCTTTTAGTACAAATTTTAAAAAATAAGTTTATACTTTTAACGATATTTAATTTCATAAGTTTTACAATCAGAGGTAAGAAAATGAAATCATTAAAACATCTATTCAGAATTGGAAAAGGTCCTTCTTCAAGTCACACTATCGCTCCTTATAATGCAGCCCTATCTTTTAAAAAATTGTTGAAAGATTTTAAGTACGACAAAATTGTCGCTACTTTATATGGTTCTTTTGCTCTCACAGGAGTAGGACATGGAACTAATGATGTCATTCAAGATGCTTTTGATGATATCAAGATTGATTTTATTTTTGACACTAAAACAAAACCTTCTCATCCAAATGAAATGAAATTAGAAGCCTTTAAAGAAGGAACACTACTCATAACTAAAACATATGATTCTTTAGGTGGTGGAGAAATCTATTCTAAAGATGACGAAAGCGTCAACGAATACGATATCTACCCCTATCGCAATTTCAATGAAATCAAAACATTCATGAAAAAGAGAAATATAAAAGATATCAAAGAATTTTGTCTTTTATACGAAAATGAAGATATCGATGAATATTTGATGAATTGTTTGAACATCATGTTCAATGCTGTCGAAAGAGGTTTGAATTCCAAAGGATTTATTCCAAGTAATCATAATCCAAGATTGCATATTGAAAGAGTAGCTGGAGATATTTATAAAAAAGCATGTGATATCTTAGATGTCGAACAAAAAAACAAATTGTTGATTACTGCTTTCAGTTATAGCGTTGCTGAAGGAAATGCATGTCATGAAGAATTAGTAACCGCACCTACTTGCGGTGCTAGTGGAATTTTACCTGCAATTTTATATTATGAATATAAGATAAAAGGAGTATCTAAAGAAAGACTTAGAGATTCCTTATATGTAGCTGGATTATTCGGCAATATTGTCAAACAAAACGCCTCAATAGCAGGTGCTATTGGAGGATGTCAAGCCGAAGTAGGAACAGCAACAAGTATGACAGCAGCCTGTCTTTGCTATATCGATTCATTATCTTTATATCAGATGGAATATGCAGCTGAATTAGCGATGGAACATTTCTTAGGACTGAGCTGTGATCCAGTCGATGGTTATGTGATAATCCCATGTATTGAAAGAAATGGTGTTGGAGCACTTCGTGCTCATGATTCATATTTATACGCTAAATATATAGCTCCAATAAAGATGAACCAAGTCTCCTTTGATGATGTAGTCAATGCGATGAAATTGACAGGTGACGCTCTTTTAGATGCATATAAAGAAACCGCCATTGGAGGTTTAGCATCAATATTGAAAGAGAACAACAAATAAGAGTCAATATTACATTCTTTTAATAAATTGTTTATAAATTTTAAACTCAAAAAAGCCTTTCTAGTTAGAAAGACTTTTTTAATTGATAATTATCTATCTTCTCTAAAGTAAGAGTTACCAAGGAAGGAAGGCGGTTGAACACTCTTCTTTCCAAAAACACTAGTGATAATTAAGACAATAATAGTGACAATGTATGGAATCAAATCTAATAATTTACCTTGGAAAATAGAAGCATTGATATAATTTGGAAGGATAAATAAGAAACCAAATAATATACTTCCAACAATTGCAATTAAAGGATTCCAAACAGAGAAGATAACAAGTGCAATAGCAAGCCAACCGAAGGTTTGAAGAGTAGCTGAATTATTCCATGAACCTCTATTGTGATCCATGATGTAATATAAACCACCAAGTCCTGCAATTATAGAGCCGGTTAAAATAGACCCATATTTATATTTTGTGACATTGATACCAGCGGCATCAGCAGTGGCTGGATTTTCGCCGATAGCTCTAAGATTTAAACCGACTCTTGTTTTCTTTAAAATTAAGAAAGTAATGATAGCAACAATGATTGCTATATAAACTAGTAAAGATTGGCCTAAGAATATTTCACCAAAACCTCCTAAGTTAGAAGCAAAAGGTAATGATGCTTTGATTATACGAGAAGCTGCTGCAAAATAACGAGTGTCAATCAAAGTCATAAAGTAATCAGCGAATCCGGCTCCAAAAATAGTAAGAGCTAAACCAGTGACGTTTTGATTACATTTCAAAGTGACAGTCAAAATAGAATAAATAAAACCACCAAGAAGAGAGAAGACCATCGACATGAGAATAGAAACTATAATAAGAAGCAAGTAACTAGCATTGTCTGGATTTGAAGCATACATCTTCATAACAAGAGAAACGCCATAGCTTCCTCCAAAGGCACCAAGACACATAACACCTGGAATACCAAGATTTAAGTGTCCACATTTTTCCATAATTGTTTCACCAGTACATCCAAAGAGGAATATTGCAGCAATTGCAATTGCACTGGATAAAATGGTAACAAAAGTACTCATTATTTTTTTCCTCCAGTTTCTACTTCACTTTTCTTTTTAAATGGATTAATCATAATGAGTCCATCAGTTAAAGATCTTAAGAATGTACTAGGCTTTCCATCCCTGTTCTTTGGTTTATGATTAGTTAAAACCACCTTATAAGAAGTAAAGAATTCACTAGCGATGATAAAGAAATAAATAAGTCCAGTGATAATAGATGTAACAGAATCATTTGTGATTTTTAAAGAAGATTGAACTTGAGACATACCTGTAGAAATAAAAGTGATAAGTCCCGAAGTCAAAACCATTGTGAAAGGATTAAATTTTGCAAGCCAAGCGACCATAATAGCAGTAAATCCCATATTTTTAGCACTTTCAGCATTAATTGTATAATCGATGCCAGCAGTGATTAAAAGTCCGACAAGGCCGCATAAAGCTCCACTTAAACATAATGTTCTAATGATGACTTTCTTAACATTAATACCGATATATCTTGCAGTGTTTGGAGATTCTCCAACAACTTGAAGTTCATATCCATGTTTTCCAAAACGAAGGTAAACAAAGACGATAATCAAAACAACAAAAGCGACTAAGATAGGAAGTAAATTAACATTGTATATTTTTGGAAGATGTCCATGTTCCAATGGATTTAAGACACCTGATCCACTTGTAACAATCAAAGAAATAAAAGCGGATACTAAACAGATAGCGACATAATTTAACATCAAAGTGAAGAGTGATTCATTAGTATTGAAGAAAGCTTTAAAAATAGCAGGAATAACAGCCCATATAGCACCAGCAGCTAAACTTGAAACGATTGAAACGATAACAATAGCCCAATCTGGCCAGCCAGCATTACCAAGATAATACATGCACATAATACTAGCAAGACCACCAATTAAGATTTGACCATTCCCACCCAAGTTCCAAAACTTCATTTTAAAGGCTGGAACAAGAGCAAGAGCAGTGATAAGAAGTAAAGCTAAATTTTTAAAGGTAATCCAAATTCTTCTTTTTGTTCCAAAACATCCTTTAAATAACTGAGTTATGATTGTAATCGGACTTGCTTTAGTGAAAATATATAAAATCAAACAAGCGATTGCTAAAGCAAATATTACAGAACCAATTCTAATAAGCCAAGAATGATACCAAGCAATATTAGGTCTTTTAATGACGTGAAATAAAGGCTGTCTTTTTTTTCTAACTTTGGTTTCAGTCATTTTTCTTACCTCACTTTTTCATCAGTCATCATACGACCGATTTCATTCTTATCAGTTTTTCTAGCGTCAACAACACCTCTTACTTGACCGCCACCAACTACGACAATGCGATCACAAAGAGCAATTAATACATCTAAATCTTCACCGACATAGATGACAGAAGCTCCTTTTCTTTTTTGCTCATCCAAGAGGTTATAAATCATATAAGAAGAATTGATATCAAGACCACGAACTGGATAAGCAACCATCAAAACTTTTGGACTAGCTGCAATTTCTCTTCCAACGAGAACTTTTTGAACATTACCACCAGATAACTTTCTAACTGGTGTTGAAATTGAAGGTGTTTTAACTTCTAATTCATTGACAACATCATTAGCTAAGACAGTAGGTTTATTTCTATCGACAAACATGAGTCTACCTCTTCTATAAGAACGTAGCATCATATTGTCAACTAAATCCATATTCCCAACAAGGCCCATACCGAGTCTATCTTCAGGAACAAAGGATAATCTAACACCTAATTCTCTAATTTGAGCTGGTGTCTTATCTTTCAAATTAACTTTTTGTTTATTTTCAGGATTGATATAAGTGATTTCACCACTATCATCTTTAACTAAACCAGCAATAGATTCTAAAATTTCCCTTTGACCAGAGCCAGAAATACCAGCTATTCCTAAGATTTCACCGCTTCTAGCTGTGAAACTCACATCTCTCAACACTGATATTCCCTCAGCATTTTTACAGTTTAAATTTTTAATTATGAGTCTATCTTGAGAATTGACTGGTTCGCTTCTTTGAATATTTAATTCAACTTTCTTTCCAACCATCATTTCTGTTAGCTTTTCTTCATTAGTTTCTGCAGTTAAAACAGAACCAATAGATTCACCTTTTCTTAAAACAGCTACACGGTCAGAGATTTCCATAACTTCATTCAATTTATGTGTGATGATAATGATTGATTTTCCATCTTCTTTCATGTTTCTTAAAACTTTAAAAAGATGTTGAATTTCAATAGGAGTTAAAACCGCAGTAGGTTCATCAAGAATCAAAAGATCAGCTCCTCTATATAAAGCTTTGATTATTTCTAAAGTTTGCTTTTCAGAGACTGACATCTCATAAACTTTTTTGTTCAAATCAAGTTTGAAATCATATTTATTGATAATTTCAGTGACAATCTTTTTGCAAACGCTTTTCTTATAAAGTTGATCGTCTTCCTCTTCTTTTTTTAAAAGACGTGAGAAAAAATTCCCTTTAGGTTTAATTCCTAAAACAATATTTTCAATAGAATTAAAGACATCAATGAGTTTGAAATGTTGGTGAATCATACCAATCTTATATTTGAAAGCATCAATTGGAGATTTGATAACGACAGGTTTACCTTCGATATATATGTTTCCACAATCCGGATAATAGATTCCTGCAAGCATATTCATCAAGGTAGTTTTACCACTTCCATTTTCACCAAGTAAGGAAAGGATTTCTCCTTTGTAAATTTCTAAATTTACATTGGAATTAGCATTAATTGTTCCAAATGTTTTTGAGATGTTTTCGAATTTAACTGCGATTTCTTTATTTTGCATTTTATACTCCTTGCAAAGACAAAGCCCAAGAGAGATGTAACTCTCCTGGGCACGTATTATTAATTATTATTATTCCTTAATAGTGATACCTTCAATTTGTAAATCGAAGTATGGGGCAGAACGCTTTTCACTTTCAGCAAAATAGGTAATTCCATCTTTAGTTGTGATAACTTCAGTATCACCAGTGAAAGCTGCATCAGTGTTAACATCAGCTAAATAAGAAGTAACGTGATTATCTTCATCAATTTTAAGAGTAGTAGAATGAGCAGCGGCATAATCGCTAGAAACAGTGAATTTAGAAGTATCAAATACTTTTAATGTGCCATTTCTTAATTTAGCAGCAACCTCATTGAGTTTATCTTCAGTTCCAGAAACAGCAGCCTTTTTGCCTGGTTCAGACATAGCGACAGAACCATTATATAAGGTTGTACCTAAAGTTCCAGTCCAATCGGTATCAATAGCTTTATTTTCTTTAACTTGACCGAAACAATATTCAAAATATGGTTCCCAATTAACTTTGGAAGAAATTAAATAAGTTTCTGGACATTTGCTTTCAGTAGATCCATTATATGTGACATTTGGAACTTTCTTTTCTTCACACATATTTGGAGCACCATAACTATCAGCATGTTGTGAAATTAAAACGCAACCACCATTAATTAATGATTGAGCAGTTTCACTTTCTTTAGTTTCATCATACCAAGAACCAGTGAATTTAACATCCATTGTAACATCTTCAACGACAGACTTAACACCAAGATAGAAAGAAGTATAGCCAGAAACGACTTCAGCATATTGGAAAGCACCAACATAACCAATCTTATGGTTAGTAGTATTCATAGCTTGAAGTTTTAAACCAGCGGCAACACCAGCTAAATATCTTCCTTCATAAATGGAAGCAAAAGCGTTGTGGAAATTAGAAACATTAGAAGTGTGAGCAGTAGTACCAGTAGCATGGGAGAATTGGACATCAGTGAATTCTTTTGCAGCTTTTAAAATATGAGATTCGTGACCGAAAGAATCAGCGAAGACAAATTTGCAACCAGCATCAGCTAAATCAGTAGCTTTATCGTAAGCATCAGTAGATTCTGGAACACCAGTTTTAACGACTGCTTCAACATTCATCTTTGTAGCTGCAGCTTTGAAGGCATCAATAAAGTTCTTATCGTAAGTGGAGTTTTCATCATGTAAAGTAATAAGACCAACTTTGATTTTAGATGTAGAAGAACTATCATCTTTTGAACCAGTAGTAGAAGTAGCACCAGAATTAGAGTTTGAACCACAAGAAGCAAGAACTGAAAGTAATCCTAAAACGACAAGACTTTTGAAACCTTTTTTCATTTTAAAAATTCTCCTTTAAAGGTATTGCATCAAAGCAACATTCAATACCCTTAAAGGAGATTAATCTCAAAATTAAATAAATCTGTAAAACTTAAAAAAGATGAAAGCAAAAAAGATTTATTCGTAGTGCTGGCTTCCGGGCCACAGCGTAGAGACTTCCCACCAATCTGGGTAATTATACGAATTTCGCTTCAACGACAAGTCAATTTTATATGATACGCATACAAAAGTAAATTTTATTTTTCATGAAAACGATTTCAACAAAATGGCTATTATATTAAAATATAATAAAAATAAAATCAACAGAGAAATTTGAAAAAGAGAATTAGGATTACATGATAGAAATCAACTTTGTACTTCAAAAGCAATACAAAGATATTTTTTGATGGTGACTTTGAATTCGATACAATTTTCAAAATATCTCTTTCAAAAATAGAAACTTGAAATTTGTTCCTGGAAAAGCATTATTTTTTTGATGAAATACAAGATTGTATAAATTGCTCTAAATGTCTCAAATCATTTAAGCTTGATGGAAGATTTAATTTCATTTGTTTATGATCACTGATAGGTATCAATTACAAAGAAATTGAATCTATAAGCGTCGGCTATTAAGAAGACTATCAAATGTTTCCTTAAGATTTTGAAAAATTTTTATGGGCAAAAGGTTTTATTGAAGAACAAGTCAACAATTTATAACTGATGCATTTATCTTTAAGGTTTATCGCATTATTCCTTTTGTCAATTCTTTATTTTTAAAAGTTAAATGTTTAAAATAAATCGTATGAACACAGTTAAACGTACTAAAAAATATTTAAAAAATTCAAGTTATATTTTTCCTTCATCATATATTTCTTTAGATTTTGAAACTACTGGATTAAATCCAGAAATTGATGAAATCATTGAAATTGGTGCTGTAAAAATAAAAGATGGGAATATCATAGATAGATTTTCTAAATTGATAAAACCTAAGAATCAAATCAGTCAATTCATCACTTGTTTAACAGGAATTGATAACAAAATGGTAAAGGAAGAAAAAATGATTGAAGATATCATCACTGATTTTTTAAATTTTGTTGATGATAATTTGATCGTCGGTCAAAATGTTGGGTTTGATCTAGATTTCTTATATCACGCCTTAGATAAATTGAATATTTCAAAAGAATATTCCTATACAGATACCCTTCAACTATCTTTGATACTCGTTCCAAATTTAAAACACCATCGTCTAAAAGATTTAGTCGATTATTATGAGATAGAAAATGATTTTGGTTACCATCGTGCCTTAGGTGATTGTATAAACACCTATAAAATTTATGAAAAAGAAAAAGAAGAAATATTAACACAATATGGGAGTTTTGATAATTTTATCAAAGAGCCGATTTCTAACATTGATAAAAAAGGTGTCCTTCCAAAAAATGCAATCTCTTCAAATATCAGACTAGTTTCAAATTTAAAATTGAGAGATGATATCATCAATGGTGATATCAAATATTTTACAAATAAGCACGGAATAAATATCAGCAATGAGATTTACTCATATGATAAGGTTACTTTCACCTCACTTTTAGAAGCCTATAGTCAAGATAACTTCACAACAATTTATGAGAAACCATTTAAAGAGAAAAAAGAAATCAAAAACTTTTTAAAGAGATATGATTCAATTCTTCCAAATAGAAGAAATGAAAAATCAAAAATGTATATAACCTTTTCTCCGATGGAACTATCTGATTATTTAGAATTGAAAAAATTGAATATAGATGTCTGTCTTTCAAAGGATGTCATTGAATTTATTAGAAATTATAAAGAGGATTAAAACATATGAATCGTATTGATAAAATTCAAAATTATTTAAAAGAAGAAAATAAGGACGCATGGATCTTAGTTGATTATGAAAACAGAAATAAAACACTAGTATCATTTTTAGGTGAGAAAATGCTCACAAGAAAGATATTTATGGTCTTTCCTAAAGATGGGAAGCCATATCTTATCACTCATTTAATCGATACAGTATTCCTGAGTGATGATGAAACAAAATCAGTATTTGATTTAAAAATTTATAAAACATGGAATGAGATGTTAGAACTTGAAAAAGAATGTTTTAAATCATATAAAAATGTTATCATGGACATTTCAAATGACGGACTTCTTCCAAGAGTATCCCTGGCAGATTACGGATCTGTTGAATTCATTAAAAATCTTGGAATCAATATTTATTCAAGTGGAGATATCTTAGAAGAATTCTCTGCTGCATATGATGAAGAAGCATATAATTTACAATTATTAGCTTGTGAGAAAACATTAAAGATCAAAGATGAAGCTTTTGCATTGATCAAAAACGATATCCTAGAAAATGGTCAAAGCGATGAATATAGAATTCAAAAATTCATCTGTGATAGATTCCATGAAGAAGGAATGGTCTATGATGATCCTGCGATTGTTGCAGTCAATAAAAATGCTTCTAATCCTCATTATGGACCAAGTGAAAACGTTCATTCACCAATCTATAAAGGCGATGTAGTCTTGATTGATATGTGGGCAAAAATGAATCATAAAAATGCAGTCTATGCTGATATCACATGGATGGGATATGTCGGAGAAGAAATTCCTACAATTGTTGAAGAAAGATTTTCTATTTTGAGAAAAGCTGTCGATTCAGCTTTTAAATTCTTAGAAGATAACTTAAAAATTAGAAGAGTTGAAGGATGGGAAGTTGATGATATTTCAAGAGATATCGTGACTAAAGCAGGATTTGGTGAATATTTCACACACAGAACCGGACATAATATTTCCGTAGATGTTTCACCTCATGGACCTGGTGTCAATATCGATAATTATGAATCTCATGATACTAGAAAGATAATTCCGCATATTTCTTTCTCACTTGAACCAGGCATTTATGCACCTGACTTTGGTATGAGAGTTGAAACTGATATCTATATCGATTCAAATTATAAACCTCATATGGTTGCTGGAAGACAAGAAAAGGTCATCGCCATCTTAAAATGAAACTCTTAAATGAAATCTTGAAATACAATCCATATAACGAACAAGAAGAAAAAGATAAAGAACTATTTATCTCATGTTTATCAAATGAAAAAGATATCTTCACAAGAGATAATAAGTTAGTTCATTTGACGGCCAGCTCTTGGATTGTCAATGAAGAGAGAACAAAAATACTTCTTTGCTACCACAACATCTACAATTCTTGGACATGGCTTGGTGGTCATGCCGATGGCGAAGAAGATTTATTAAAAGTAGCTATCAAAGAAGCAAAAGAAGAAAGCGGATTGACAAACATAAAACCATTAGATGAAGGCAATATCTTTTCGCTAGAATCTCTTTGTGTCGAAGGACATATCAAAAAAGGAGTTTATGTTTCAAGCCATATTCATCTGAATATCACTTATCTATTAGAAGCCAGTGATAAAGAACTATTAAAGATCAAAGAAGATGAAAATAAAAACTTGGGATGGTTTGATTTTGATGATATCTACACTCTTTCTAATGAAACGTGGTTTATAAAGAACATCTATCCAAAGCTCAATGATAAATTGCGAGAATTTATCAATAGAGAAAATAAAAACATCTAATTTTTATCTTTACATGTGACTATTAAATTTAAAAATAATGAATTTGAAAGCGATTTCTTGTTTAAAAACAATTCATCGCTTTTTTTTAGGTCTAAAATAACACAATGGGAGGCATTTCCAATGTCGTTTAATATGTCTAGTTTTAACACTGTCTTTACAAGTGACACTCATCCATATCAAATACTTCTACCATTAGGTTTGATATTGATTCTTGCAAAATTATTCTCACTTGGAATTCACAAATTGAAAATTCCACAAGTCATCGGATTTTTAATCTCAGGTCTAGCTGTCGGTCTTATCACCTTTATTCCAAATCAAACAATCCTCACTGATTACACACTCTCAGGACTTGATATCTTTGCAAAAATCGGCGTCATTCTCATTATGTTCTCAGCCGGTCTTGGAACTGATATCAAGAAAGTCAAAGCTGTCGGAGTGCAATCGGTAATCATAACTTCATTAGGTGTTATAGTACCAATGTTATTCGGATTCGTTCTCTCATTTGTCTTCGATAAAGTCACCGGTGGATCACTTGAGATGAGAGATAGCAATAACACACTTCTAGTTCCTGCTATCTATACTGAATTATATTATGGTGTTGTCTTAACCGCTACCAGCGTTTCAATCACTGTCGCAACATTAAAAGAATTAGGAAGATTGAATAGCAAAGTAGGTATGTCACTTGTCTCTGCTGCAATCTTAGATGATATCATCGGTATCATCCTACTCTCCTTGATATTATCACTTGCAAAATCAGGTTCTAATACAAATGATACTTCCACCTTTGCAGGAATGATAATGAATGCAACCGGAAGTAATTCAACAGCACTGAGCGTCATTCTCATCATTGCCTTCATGTTAGCCTTCTTTGTAATCACATTCTTAGGTGGAAAATTATTAAAGAGATTATTCAACTGGTTAGGAAGCAAATATCCCCACCATATTCGTATTACAATTCTCGCTCTTGGTGTTTGCTTTATCTGGTCTTATTTAGCTGAATTCTTCAATATCGCTGATATCACAGGCGCATATATGATCGGATTGATACTTGCTGAAACCAACACTGAAAAATATATTGATCATAGATCTGAAACCATTGCCGATAATATCTTTGCACCTGTCTTCTTCGCTTGTATTGCTATGAATATGTATACATCAAAGACAGGTTTCGATATCAATTTCTTGATCTTCGGACTTTTATGGGTAGTTGTCGGATTATTAGGAAAAGTTGTCGGGGCTGGATGTGGTGCTTTGATTTCAAGATACAGCTTCAAAGATAGTTTAAGAGTTGGTATTGGAATGATGGCAAGAGCTGAAGTCGTTATTGTATGTGCTCAAAAAGGTGTTGATGGTGGTTTGATTTCAAGTCAACTCATGGTATATACCTTAGTCTTAATTCTCGTTTCAAGTTTCTTAACTCCAATATTCTTAAAGATGTCATACAAAAACGAAGTCGATCAAACAACATTAGAAAAGCCAAAGCCAACTGAAAATCCAAATAATATCGAAGTAAAATAAATAATTCTAACTTGCTAGACAGACAGTTTAGCAAGTTTTTATTTTAGAAATAAATCATCAATTTAAAATTAGATATTGACTTAAAGTCAACTTTAAGTTCTATAATTTGTAAATATCTTACTGGAGGATTGATATGATGAAAAAACAAACAGCTGGAAAAGAAACTTTAGGAGATTTCGCACCAAAATTCGCTCAATTGAATGATGATGTATTATTTGGTGAGGTGTGGTCAAGAGAAGATAATTTATCAGTCAAAGAAAGAAGCATTATCACAGTTGTGAGTTTGATGTCACAAGGAATAACTGATAATTCTTTGAAATATCATTTGATGAACGCTAAAAATAATGGTGTAACAAGAGAAAAAATAGCGGAGATTTTAACTCATGTTGCTTTCTATGCTGGTTGGCCAAAAGCCTGGGCAACATTCAACTTAGCTAAAGAAATATGGAAAGAAGATGATGAAATAGATTCAAAGACAAAACACGCAAATAGTATGATTTTTCCTCTTGGAGAACCAAATACCGCCTTTTCAAAATTCTTCATCGGACAGAGTTATTTAGCACCTATTTCAACTGAACAAATCGGTATTTACAATGTCACTTTTGAACCAAAATGTCGAAATAATTGGCATATTCATCATGCAAAAAACGGAGGAGGACAAATCCTCATTTGTGTTGCTGGAACTGGATATTATCAAGAATATGGTAAGAAAGCAATTAAACTAGTTCCAGGTGATGTCATCAATATTTCTTCTAATGTTAAACACTGGCATGGAGCTAGCTTTGATAGTTGGTTTTCTCATCTAGCAGTTGAAGTACCCGGCAAAGAAACATCTACTGAATGGTTAGAAGAAGTCAGTGATGAAGAATATTTAAAAGCGATTGAGAGTATCTAAAAGAAAAAAGATTGATTTTCTAAAGGATTTAGCTTTAGGACCAATCTTTTTTAGTTCATTTACTCAACGTCTTCTTTTTCAACTTCTTTGACAACTCCATCAACAATGCTCAACAAATACATTTTGATATTATCGATTTTAAATAATCTTTGAATATTCTTTCTATAAACATTGAGTTGTCTATTATAAGCAATATCATCGATTTTTTTAGTTTTATAATCAATAATTTTGATATCATCATCTCCAACTAATAATAAGTCAACACTTCCTGTAGTATTGTTTTCAATATCAAAATACGAATATTCATGATAGATTTTATATTTTTCTACATCATCAAATATTTCAAGATGTAAAACTTTATCGATGAGCTTTCTATCATTTTGATTATCAATAAAGGAAGTATCTTTATTGATAAAATCAGAAAGTTCTAAATAAGAGTGCAATAAAGTACCATAATCAAGAGCTTTGATCTTTTCTAAATCTTCGTCATCTTCAAATTTCTTACTAGCTCTCTTCTTATTGACGACAATAGGTTCAAATTGAATATCTTTAGAATCAACTCTAACATCTAGAGGTTTATATTCTTTCTTTTCAATGACAATGTATGGATTTGATTCTTTTTCTTCACTGATATCGACTTTGTTTTCATCATCGAACTCAAGCACATATGTTTCTTTTTTGATAACACGAGGATCGTATTCAATCTCAGAGAATTTCTTATCACTGCCTTCGATATAATGAACATAATCATCAAATTCTAATTTATCTTTAGCAATTTCGAAAAGTACTTTAAAGAAATCATCATCACTTAAAGCATCAATTTTAGCATCAGTATCATCAACTTCATCGCTATCATCAACTTCTTCATCAAATTGATCTTCATAATCTATATCAAGTTCATCAAGCTTGCTATCGATACGACTATAGAAATTGTAGAAATTCAAATGACGATCAGTTTTGAAGTATTTGTCTAAAAATTCATCTTTAGATTTAATAGAGGAATCATCTTTCAACTCATTAGAGATGATAACAGCTTTTAAATCATCATCAATACTTGAGATGTAATCTTGATAATGTTTAAGCAATTCAATCTGATATCCATCAACTGTTTCAACAAGTTTTTGATAGGCTACATACTTCTTTATTTCATAAATTTCTTCAACAGCCTGTTTTAAATCATCCCCTAAATCAAGATATTTTGGATGAGCATCACAGAAATTCTTATAACTGTTTGTTGCAGATTTTAAAACTTGAATATCAGTATCATCGATAAATTTATATTTTTCAAGAAGTGAATATCCCTCGTTTGTAATTACAGGTACATGAGTGATATATGTCAACATCTGATATAAGTCTTCATTGTTTTGTTTAGGTTTCTTTTCTTCTGTATTTTTCTTATCCTTCTTTTCTTTTTCTACTTGAATCTTCTTTTTCTTTTGGTTTCCGACAATATACAAAGCTTCTTTAGCTCTGGTCAAAGCGACATAGAAAATTCTCACATGTTCGTTTATATCTTCATCTTTTGAACCTTCTGTGTCCATATAAGCTAATTTCAAAAATGAAGCAACTTTTTCATCATATTTATAATTTGGTAACATTAAGCCATAATTCAATGATAATGCTGGTGCAGCTTTATTCGCATTGATTTTAGCGAGTTTATTAAATGACACTGGCATATATACAATTGGAAATTCCAATCCTTTAGAAGCGTGGATTGTCATGATATGAACTGCGTTTTCAAGCTCTGTATCTGTCTCACTTGCAAGTTCAATTCTATACTTTGAAATATTGTTGAAGAGTTTGACAAAGTCTTCAATTCCTTCTCCAAGATTTTCTTGAGCGATGACAATTTGATAGAAGGATTCTATCTTATCGGTATTAGCACCAACATCTCCAACACTTGGAAGTTTTTCTAAAACACCAAAGTCTTTTATCATATCTAAGAAAATAACTGAAAGCGGTGAATTCATATGACTTAAAGCGAATTTATTGACATCGTCAAAAATCTTGTCTTTCTGATAATCATACTTATTGACTACAACCATTTCATTGAGTTTATCATCATCATAGCCAGCTTCTTTTCCGTAAATATATGATCTAGCTAAAGATAAGAATAAATGCATCATATTTTCATCAGGTTTCTTATTATATTTGATAATATTTATTTCTGCATTGATGAATCTTATCAATGATTGAAGGAGTAAAATAGCATTGATTTGCGTAAGATGTTCTTCGGTTTGAATATTGCAAGAGATTCCTGCATCATCAAACCATTTTTGATAGTCTTGAAAGGCGGTTTTGGTTCTCATCAAGATCGCAAAATCTGAATACTTACAGTCTCTGAATTTACCATTTTCATCCCATACTTGATAATGATGTTCGATTTTTGATTTGATATCCTTAATGATAGTTAAGGCTTCTAATTCTGCAGGTGTCTTTTTATCCGACTTTGTATAATAACAAAGCAAACCAAGGCCGTAAAAACTTTCATTAGAATTATTTCTCTTAAAATTAGGATCATGATCAAGGCTTTGCGGTTTAACAAATTTTCCGTCTCTATTTTTCTTAACTTCAGAATAATCAATACCACCATGGTTGAGTGTCATATAAGTTTCAAAAATTGAATTTATATTCTCAAGGAGTTGGAAGCTAGAACGATAATTCCAATTCATATCGATGACACGGCCGCTTTTTGGATTCTTTTCATATTCATATTTTCTATTCATGAAAAGTTGAACATTAGCATTTCTAAAGCGATAAATAGACTGTTTAGCATCACCAACACAAAATAGAGTTGCTTTAGATGAAATTTCTTCTAAAAATGTCTCTTGAATATCATTAGTATCTTGATATTCATCAACTAAAACATATTTAAATCTATTTTTGATTTCATCTGCAGCAGTTTTATATTTCTCATTCGTCAATAAAGAAAGAGCCTTATATCCAATATCAGAAAAAGTAAAAGCATTTGTTCTAACTTTATATTCACTGAGTCTAGTATTCATTTCCTCAAGAATTTCAAATATCAAATTAATATCATCTTTGAAAGATAAAATAGTTTGGTATTGTTCTTCTTTATCATAACCAAATAAAGAAATTGTCCTATCATACAAATTTTTAATAGAATCCTTAATACCCTTATATATGATATTGTGTTCTTGGGTAAACTCTTTTTTTCCTCGCCTTTTACTTCCATTAAAAGCTTCTTTTTTATCATCAGAAGTCAAATAATCATTGATTTTGTTCAAAAATTCATCATTAGAAGAACTCAAAATATCGTTTAAAATATTGAGCATCTCTTTTGATGGTTCATCATTTAATTCGACATAATCTAAATTGTAAAGTGATTTATTATTGATAGCTTTTGAAAGGTAATCTAAATCATCAGCATAATCTTTTGTTCTATAATAGAAACAAATCCTTTTAAAATCGTTTCTCAATTCATCTTTTAATGTTTCGATATAAGATTCGTACATCTTTTCAAAATGATTTCTTGATAAATATTTAGCATTATAGTTTTTGATAAAATCTTCCTTTTTATCAGGAAGTATTTTATTTAATTCATCATCGATATCAAAAATCATTCTCTTGATATTTCTATCATTTGCTGTACAGAATTTAGAAAAAGTGTTCACCACCCTTTTCTTTTGTTTGACATAATAATCGTGTAGAACTTCATCTAATATTTCATTCTTCTTAACTTCCAAAATAGAATCATCAGCGACTTGAATATTATCAGGAAGTTCTAATAATGAACAATATTTTTTTACCAAATACATCGAAAAAGAATCGAAGGTTTGAATGTGAGATGAAACGATTTCTAAAGATAATTTATCATCTTCTCCACCATGATCTTTAAACTGTTTAA
>CAVEQA010000006.1:0-11982 GCA_963617725.1 Paludibacteraceae bacterium | reverse complement strand
TCTTTCTTTCATCTCAAAAGCTGCCTTATTAGTAAAAGTTAATACTAATAAGTCACTCGGTTTTAATCCATCATGAGAAACAAGTCGATACACCTTATAAGATAAGGTTTTTGTTTTACCACTGCCTGCCCCTGCTGAGATTAAAATATTCTCATTAAGAGCTGAGGTGATTGCTTCTTTTTGTCCGATATTAAACTGTTTTAATTCTTTTTCATCATTCATAAAAATCATCCTCACTTTCGCTTTGTTCATTTTCGTATTCTACAATGTCATTGGAGAATTTTAATTTCATTTTCTTTGACAAATCAACAACATCTTCTTTTGAATGATAACAAATGTTTTTATATTGACAATAAGCACATTGTTCTTTTGCAAAATAATTTGTTTTGACAACAGTCGGAGCAATTTTAAAATCATTTGAGAGTATCTTTTCAATACTATCCTTTGTGGCTTTAATCACATCATATTGGAATTCTTTATATGAGTAATTATAGCCTTTGGTTGAAGTAACATAACAATCGCTGTTGGTGAATGTATTATGAATATCTAAGAAAGAACCACTTTTCTGATTGCTTCTTATTTTTAGCAATGTATCATCAAAACTAGCAAAATAATCTTCATCACTAAAAGCTATACCCTTGATTTTAATAGTATTTAAAATTGCTTTTGAATCATAGCTAGCTTTGTCAACAGGAATTTTATTTGGAAAATAAATATGTTGAACACCAAAGCCACCATAATCTTCAGTTCCATTCGATGTCAAATGTTTATTAGCTTTATCTTTCAAACTGATTTCATATAATGGTAGTTGTAATGAACCACCTAAAAAACATTTTTCAATTTCAAAATTTCCAGATTTTCCAGTTTTATAATCGATGATCGTGTAATATTTTTGTCCTGTATTTCCAACAGTGTGAACTATCTTATCGATTTTACCTGTGATTCTATAATCAGTACCTGGTAATTTAAAATTGACTTCTTTTTCCGCGTTTTCAGATTCAATATTAGCATGTTCTTTTTGTTCAAGAACTTTTTTAACAATATCTTTCAACCATTTTTTAACAAATTCAAGATATACTTCTTCTTCAAGTGACATCTCTTTATTCGGATTGTTTTCTTTATAAGCTTCAACACCTAAATTAAAAGCTTCTTCATAACCTTTATCAAAATCAGAATAATCTCTAGTATAGATATCTTCAAATACTTTATGAATCAAAACGCCTCTATTTCTATCTACAAAATCTTGGTCAGTATCATATTTAGATATTCCAACTATTTTCTCTAAGTAATAAAGATACGGACATTTGAACATAGTATCAAAGCCTGTTACTGAAAACTCCGTTTTCTTTTTGACATTTTTAACACCGTCAAATTTATGTTGATAATTTCTGTATTCATCATCAGCTTTATAATGTCCGATATCTTTATAATAAGCATCGATCATTCTTAAAGCTTCTTTTGTATAAACACCATCAGGATTGTGTTTCGTTTCCGGCTTTTTAGATTTCCATCCCATCTCTTTTTCAAATTGAGAGGAATAAATCTTATCTTTGAGATGCAATAAGACACGAGATAACAAACCAAATCGATGATACATCAAAAAGTTCAGTTTCAACTTTCTATCCAATCTCGTTTTGATATAACTAGGATTGACACCTATCTTTTCAAGTTCAGCATCGGATAAAACATTATTATCATCGAATTCTTTATAGAATTCTCCAAATTCAAAATCAGAGACATAAATGATATGGTCATCATCAAAAAAAGGGTCAAACGAAATCTGATTTGTGAGTCTTACACCTCTATCTTGATAGACATAATCGTATGTCTTTGAAGATAATATTTCCATCAAAGATGGATATGCAAATTTAAAAGAAATGCTTTGCAAATTATATTCTTCAATTGTATTCTTTAAAACTTCTAATGAGGTATTAGGTTTAACTTCACCATCGATTATAAAATTCTTTTTTTCATAAAAAGATTTGACAGCTTTTGAAACTTCATTATCAGTTATCATCTGCATTTTTATCTTAGTACAAACTGGTAAATTGAACAGTTTTGAGAAGAAATTGACATAGAATAAATCATTATTATCTTTGATGAATAATGTTATTGAATCTTTCTTTTCTTCATGATCGACGATTTCTTTTCTTATGTCGCTAAATATGTATAAGAATTGTAAAAATTTATTGTCGAAATTATAAATTACTGGTCCTTTATTCATTTCGTATAAAGGAATTCTTCCGATATCTTTGAAGGTTAAAAAATCGAATTCAATTCCATTTCTCTTCAAAAATTCTTTCAATTCAAAATCTTCTTCACATTCAAAAAGAACAACTTTTCTTTGTAAAACTTTTGTCTTACCTAATAAATCTGATTTTATATATCCATTCTTCGATAAATCTTCATAGATATCTTCAAATTTATCAACATTTTTAATATCTCCGATTCTCAAGATATTCAATATCTTTTTTATCGTTGAATAATCGTATTTTTCCTTAGATAAGAGATATGGAATAGGATCTTTTTGATACGAAAAAGATAGAAGATTTAAAAGATCGCTCTTAGTGATTATTTGAATGTCTAAAAATGGTTTTTCCTCTTTAAAATGATAAAGAAGATTTGAATATTCTTTTTGTGCGATTATAAGATACTTTTCTTGCTTAGTAAAATTCATAAAAAATTCCCGACCTTTCTAGAAATATTATATCGTAAATTCAGTTTGGTTTTGCTATGAAAATATTTTCATTTATCGTTTAAATATAAACTTATTTTTTATATAATAATAAGAGTTATCTAGTTACCTGGAGGTTATTTTATGGAAGATAATAAAAAAATGTACAAAGACCGCGTAACAATTTACGAGGTTGCTAAAGTTGCCGGTGTTTCCTTAGCTACAGTCAGCCGTGTTATCAACAACCATTCTAATGTCACAGAAAAAACAAGAAAAGCAGTCAAAGATGCCATCGATCGTCTTGGATATAAACCAAGCGCTCTTGCTCAAGGTCTTGCAAACTCTCGTTCTACCAATATCGGTATTATGATTCCATCTACTGGATACAATTATGTCTCCAATATGTTAGATGGTATGATTGATGTCGCTAAAATTTATGGTTACATCACATCTATTTTCGTCACCAAGAGAACTAAAGAAGATGCAGCCGCAGTCATCGAATCACTCATCAAGAGCCATGTTGATGGTGCTGTCATTTATGATGATGAACTCGGAACTGATGAAATCCGTAAAATTCAAAACTATCACATTCCTCTCATCGTCATCGGTCATGATATGGAAGGCGAAGCTTTAGGATCTATCGAAGTTGAATACAAAGATCCAGTTATGGATGTTGTCAAAGAATATATGATGACAGGAAAAGATGATGTCTACATTCTTGATATTGTCAATGAAGGTAAGATGGTCGATGAAATCAGAGATGGACTTCTTGAATATGGCAAAGCTAATGGAAAACATATTCAAACTCTCACTTTCAACGATTCATATAGCATTGTCTACGCTAAGATGTTAGATTTCTTCAAAGATCATAAATCTGGATATTTCGTTTGCCCAAGAGATTCTCTTGCAGCCGCTGTTGTCAATGCAGCTAAAGAAAACGGATTATCCTGCCCAGGAGATATTCAAGTCTTAGCTGAAATCGGAAGCAAATATTCATATATCTTGCGTCCTCAAATTTCTTCATTCTCAATCGATATGTTTAAAGTCGGTTCTATCGCAGTTCGTATGCTCACCAAACTTCTTGATGATAATGCTACTGCCAAAGAAAAGACTTTCCGCATCCGCGCCAATTATCATAAGAGAGATACAACTCTTTAATTAAATAACATGTCTATTTTGGAGGTTGATTAAAATGGGGAAAAAATTTTACATTTTAATTATTGCTTTAGGCTCCGTTTTTATCATCGCCTTAGCAGTTATTCTTTTGATGTTCTTATCAAGAAAGAAACGTCTTTCAAGACAACATGCAGCATTAAAAGAAAAATATGATGGTGTTTTCACTCAACTCACATCTGATTGTCAAGTTATGATCAAAAGACTTGCAGCTCTTGGAAAATACAATGTTAAATTTCAAAATCATTTCAACGAAAGAAATAAACAGTATGAAGAGATCATCGACAATAGGTCAACGCCTATAAGAAATGCTCTTGATTCCATTCAAAAATGCATTGCTGATAAAGAATATTCCAAAGCTAAAGAATCATTAGTTCAAGTTGAAATCAACATCGATGAATTCTCAAAATCTGTTTCCAATTTCGGAACTGAATTATCAAATATTCTCAGAGTAGATTCTGATACTTCCGAAGCTTCATTATCAATCAAGAATAAATATCATAAAATCTTAAGTTTTTATAACGAACATAAAAGTGAATTGAAGGCTATTGATTCAGCTTTCCAATGCATATTCAAATATGCTGAAGACACTTTTACCAATTATTCCACTTTGACAGATAGAGCTCAGTATGATGAAGCTAAGGCTCTTTTACCACAGCTAGATAATATGATAACAGCTCTTTTGGATATCGTTGAAGACTTACCAACCTATGTGAATTTGACCACTGTCGGATATCCAACTAAGATTCAAGAAATCGAAAAAAAATATACTGATTTGATCAATGAAGGATATTATTTAGACTATTTGTTATTACCTAACAAAATAGCTTCGATGAATGCATCATTAAAAACTGTGATGGACAATTTAAATGTCTTAGATGTCACTGATGTCAAAGAAACTTTAGATTCAATTCGTTCAGAAATCACTGAGATTGAAGTCAAACTCAATCAAGAAATTTCTGCTAAGAAGACTTTTGAAAATTCTCAAGATAACATTCAAACATCTACCTTTGCAATCGAACAAGATTATTCAAAATATATCAACGAACTTCCAAATTACGAAGCGACATATATTCTTGATAAAAAATACACTAAACAAATTCGTAACTTAAATGATGATATTCAAGATATCTCTTATATAAAAAGAGAATTAGATATTTATCTCGATACTGATGATAAAAGACCATATACTATCATCTGTGAAAAGATGAATACCATGAATAATAAGATTGAAAAAGTCAAAAAGACAATGTCTGATTATGCAAATTATCTTGAATCATTGAAAGAAACAGCTCAAGATGTCTATATCGGATTAAGAAAATATTACACACTTCTTAAAAAAGCTCAATTTGAAGTCAAGACTGAAATCGGTGTCACAAGTTATATGGAAGCAACTCAGGTCGAATTTGATCGTTTATTGAATGAAATAAAAGAGATTGATAAAATCATTTTCACACAGCCAATTGATGTCAACAAAGCTAAAGAAAAATTTGCACCGTTTTCAACTGATTGCGATAAATTGATATCAACCATCAAGATCAAAATCGTAGAATGCAAGAATGCAGAAACAGCACTTGTTTATGCAAATGCCTACAGAATTGATTTCATAGATTCACGCAATATGTTAGATAAAGCAGAAAATGCTTTCTTAGAAGGTGACTTTGATAGAGCTAAAAAAGAAGCTACTGAAGTTATAAAATTATTCAATGCACCAGAACAAACACAGGCGAATTAAAATGAATAACGAAGATATTTATTTTGACTACAGCGCTACAACTAGACCTTATCAGGAGGTGATCAAAACCTTTGATAAGGTCTCCTTTGATGATTGGGGAAATCCATCATCAAATCACGCACTTGGATATCACGCAAGTGAAACACTTGAAAAAGCTAGAAAACAAATTGCAAAATATTTGTATGTAAATCCAGAAGAGATCATCTTCACATCTGGCGCTAGTGAAGGAAATAATTTAGCGATAAAAGGTGTTTGTTATCATAACAAAGGCTGGGCAAAAAGAATCATCACAACTAAAGCTGAACATCCATCTGTCTTAAATGTTTTCAAACACTTAGAACAAGAGGGCTTTGAGGTCATCTATTTAGATTATGATAAAGAAGGAAACCTTAATTTAGACCAATTGAAGAACAGTTTAAATCAACAGACTTCTTTAGTCTCTATTATGGCGATTAACAATGAAGTCGGTTATATCTTCGACATCAAAAAAGCGTATAGAATTGTCAAAGAAAATTCAAAAGCAGTCTTCCATGTCGATGCAACACAAGCTATCGGTAAGATTCCGTTTTCAAGCGATAATTATGATCTTATGACATTTTCAGGCCATAAAATCGGTGGACTAAAAGGAAGTGGTGTCTTAGTTCATAAGAAAAATGTCATGTTGGATGAACAGATAATCGGTGGAAGCCAAGAAGGTAATTTAAGAGCTGGCACTAGCATGTTAGGTCTTGATGCAAGTCTTGCAACTGCTCTGAGAATCTCTATCTCAACTATGGAAGAAAGAACGAAGAATGCAATCACAATCAACAATTATTTGAGGAATGAATTATCAACAATTGATGAAGTTGTCATTCTAACTCCTAAGACTAATTCAACACCTTTCATCTTGAATTTTGCTCTTTTAAAACATAAGGGAAGTGTTGTGAGTGAAGCTTTGAGTAATAATAGAATCTATGTTTCAACTAAATCTGCTTGTTCTTCTAAAGAAGCTGGTTATTCCTATGTCATCAAAAGCGCAGGACACTCGCTTCTAGAAGCTAGCAATTCAATAAGGCTTTCCTTCCAAGGATATGAAACATTAGAGCAAGCAAAGATTTTTATCGATACGTTAAAAGGAATTTTACAGGATCTAAAAATCAAGGAGATTTGATATGACAAATAACGATATGATTATGATCTTCTTTGGTGAATTATCCACCAAAGGAAAAAACATCATGGATTTTATAAGATTGCTTGGTAATAACGTAAAGCATGCTTTAAGAAATTTTAAGAATCTAAAAGTTGAAACTAAAAAAGATCACATTTATGTCTTGCTAAATGGTGAAGACTATCAAGAAGTTAAAAAAGTCTTAAAAGATGTTCCAGGAATCGGATCTTTCGCTCTTGCAAAAGCTATCCCTAACGATATCGAAGCCATCAAAGAAGAAGGATTAAGAGTATATAAAGCTTCGAATAAAACAACCTTCAAGGTAGAAACTAAAAGAGTCTATAAAGACTTCCCGATGCATTCTGATGAAATAAATAGAGCAATCGGGGGACATATTTTAAAAAATGTTGAGACATCAAAAGTCGATGTCCACACACCGGAAATCAAGATTCATGTCATGGTAAGAGAGGACTATACTTATATCTATGCTCTCAAAGAAAAAGGTATGGGAGGCTATCCTCTTGGAATCGCAGGAAAATCACTCCTTTTGATCTCAGGAGGTATTGATTCACCAGTAGCTAGTTATATGATGATGAAAAGAGGTGTCAAACTTGAATGCATTCATTTTGCAGCACCGCCATACACCTCTAGCAAAGTCATCGATAAGATTCACGACCTATTGAAAGTCATGACAAAATATCAACCTGATATCAAACTCTATATCGTTCCTTTCACTGAATTAGAAAAGAAAATTTATGAAATAGCCGGTCCTAGTTATTGTGTAACTATCATGAGAAGAATGATGCTTAGAATCTCAGAGAGAATTGCAAATCAACACAATGACTTAGTTCTTTCAAGCGGTGAATCTATCGGACAAGTAGCCAGTCAGACTCTTTTCAGCATGCAAGTCATCGAAAGAGTATCTTCCTTACCGATGATAAGACCGCTTGCTTGTATGGATAAAACCGAAATCATCGATATTGCAAAAGAGATAGGAACTTACGATATTTCCATCCGTCCTTATGAAGATTGTTGTACTATCTTCACGCTTAAAGATCCTGTCACCCATCCAAGACTTGAAATTGTCGAAGAGATTGAAAGCAAATGGGATTATGAATCGATGATCAAAGACTGCGTTAAAAATGTTCAAGTCGAACATATTGTCGAAGACGATAAAGAAGAAGAATTCTAAAAAAGACGAGCTATTAAGCTCGTTTTTTATATTAAAAAAAGTGGACCGAAGTCCACAATTTTAATTTATTAAGCGTTCTTAGAATCTGCAATTGCTTTGTTAGCAACATCGACAAGATTCTTGAATTCAGTTGGGTTAGCAGCTGCAATTTCAGAAAGCATCTTTCTGTTGAGTTCGACATTTGCTAATTTGAGTCCATACATAAATTGAGAATAACTTGTGCCGTTTAATTTGCAAGCAGCAGAGATTCTTCTAATCCATAATTTACGGTAATCTTGTTTACGTTCCTTACGGCCGTTGAAAGAATACCAATCTGCTCTCATGACAGATTCTTTTGCAGTCTTATAAAGTCTATGTCTAGCGCCAAAATATCCTTCGGCTCTTTTCATGATACGCTTTCTATTAGCGTGTCTGACGGTTCCACCCTTAACTCTCATGGTAACTCTCTCCTCTCATTATTTGCTGATAAGGCTCTTCATCTTCTTGGATTGGACATTGTTAAGATATCTGGCCTTACGATTGTGAACGATGTTCTTGTGTTGTTTGTTGTGTGAAAGGTGAGAAGTATTTTGGTTCCACTTCTTAACCTTACCATCAGCTGTAACTCTGAATCTTTTAACAGCTGCGCGTTTACTCTTCATTTTTGGCATAGTTTTCTCCCCCTTATTTCTTGTTTGGACTTACCATAACGTAATAATCTCTACCTAACAATTCAGGTTTTTTCTCACAGGTACCATAATCTTTGACAAAATCGAGGAATGTGTTCAAAGTTTCTTCGACGATGTCCATACGATTTGCCATTCTTCCTTTGATGAAGACAGCGACTTTGACCTTCATATCAGCTTGTAAAAACTTGATAGCTGCTTTAGCCTTTGTCTCTAAATCGTGTTTATCCGTGGTAGCAGTGAAACGTATCTCTTTGATGACTGTCTTCTTTTGATTCTTCTTGGCATCCTTTTCCTTCTTGTCTTTCTCAAACTTGTACTTGCCATAGTCTAAGATCTTACAAACTGGTGGATGTGCTTGAGGAGCGACGCACAATAAATCCATACCATAATCGATGGATTTTTGTTGGGCTGCCTTCATTGGAAGAACACCTAAAGATTCACCCTCAGGACCGATTACCATGACCTCTTTAAAATGAATTCTTTCATTTACAAGATCGTTGCTAAATTTGCCTTTTGGTTTGAACTGCTGACGATTGTTTCCATTCGGATAATTGTTATTATTAGTAGGTATAAGATTAATCCCCCTATGATTCAAAAAAAACGAATTCTCAAGCAGAGAACCCGTTTACCATTTACATTCAAATAAGCATACTTCCACTATCCAAGCAAGCGAAGTACATATATTTCAATTTTCTGTGGCATTTGACCGATCGAAACGATATTCAATCCGGTGAGAACGGGCGTTCTACTTTCCAATCGCGATTTTTTCGCGTCTCTTACTATACTATTTCCTCACTTGAATGTCAAATATTTTTATTTAGTTGTTCCAAAAATTCTATCTCCTGCATCTCCAAGACCTGGACAGATGTAGGCTTTTTCATTCAAACAACGGTCTAAGCAACCGATTGTAACTGGAATCGTTGGATTGACTTTACAAAATGCTTCAACGCCTTCTGGAGCGGCGATGATAGCGATGAAATGTAAATTTTCTTTTTTACATCCATATTTTTCAAGCAATTTAACAGCATCAATAGCACTTCCACCAGTTGCAAACATCGGATCAACTATATAGATATCTCTTTTATCTGCATCATATGGCATTTTGAAATAATATTGACATGGTTCGTATGTTTCTTCATCACGATACATACCAATATGTCCGATTTTAGCTGAAGGAACAAGTTCAAGAAGGCCATCTACCATTCCAAGGCCTGCTCTTAAAATAGGAACAAAGCAAAGCTTTCTTCCATCAATCTTTGGACACATAGCTTTTTCAATAGGTGTTTGAACTTCGACTAATTTTGTCGGAAGATTGCGCAATGCTTCATAGCCTTCAATGATAGCTATTTCTTTGACCAACTTACGAAATTCATTAGTTCCAGTATTGACATCTCTTAAGATAGAAATCTTATGTTGTAATAAAGGATGATCTAGAACGGTAACATTCGGATATTTTTTTAAATCAAATTTTTCCATATGGTTAACTCTCTTTCTAGATTTATATTATAAATGCTTTACGTCATTTTTGATATAAATTTTTAAGCAAAACGAATTTCATACATCATCTATATTTTTTTATGTTATACTTAAGCACTATGAAACGTTCATTTGATATATATTACGAAGATAAAGACATCATCGTTGTCATCAAGAAATCAGGTTTATTATCAGTGGCCACTGATAAAGATGATAGACATAATCTCTATCATTATGTCAGAGAATATTTGAATAATAAAAAACAAAAAGTATTCATTGTTCATCGATTGGATAAAGATACTTCTGGTCTTGTAATCTTTGCAAAAAGCATACCTGTCAAAGAAAAACTTCAAAAATGCTTTGAAGAAGGACAAGTATTAAGACATTATGAAGCTATTGTTGAAGAAATTATAGAACCAGGCAGGAGAATGAAAGTCGACCAATATTTAGCTTTTGATGAGAAATCAGGAAATGTCTATGTAACAAAAGACACATCTAAAGGTAAAAGAGCTATCACATATTTGCAAAGTGACCACACAAATAAAATAGGTACAGTTTTAAATATCGATATTAAAACTGGAAGAAGAAATCAAATCAGGCTAGCTTGCAAAACATTATCTTTGACTCTTGTTGGCGATAAAAAATATGCAAACAATAAAAATAGAAGAATGTTTTTAAATGAATACGAATTAGAATTCCCGACTGACATCGGACTTAAGAAATCTCATTTTGCGTTAGAACCTTTGTGGTTAGCAAAAAAGAAAGTTGAAAACAATTAAATAAGAAAATAGTTGTTTCATTTATTTTTTAATTTTAAAATTTGAATCAGTAACAAAATAGGTAAATTTCATGAATATAGTTTTTGTAATAGATATGATTGGTGCTTTGAATAACGGAACAACAGTCACTGCTATGCGCACTGCCAAAATATTGAGTGACCACGGACACCACATCAAATTCATCGGATATGTTCCAAACGAACACACAGATTTGACTCAATATGATGTTTTAAATACTAGAGAATTATCTCTTGGGCCTTTTAATCAATTAGTCCATGATAATGGAATGATTCTTTCAAAGATCAAGAAAGAAGATTATGTCTCCATTAAAAATTTCTTAAAAGATGTGGATGTTGTCCATATGCTTATGCCTTTTAGATTGGAAAGTCAAATTAGACATATCGCAAAATCAATGAATATAGCAATCACAAGTGCTATGCATGTCCAACCAGAAAATGTATCATTCAACATCGGATTAGGACATATAGGTATTGTCAATTCATTCATTTATTGGTTCTTTAAAAGAGTTATGTATCGATATACAAGAAATGTCCATACACCATCTTTGATGATGAAAGAACAGATGCAATTACATCATTACAAAAATGATATCTTCCCAATCTCTAATGGTGTCTCTCCAAAATTCGTTCCAGCATATAGAGAGAAACCAAAAGAATATCAAGACAAATTTGTCATCTTGATGATTGGAAGATTATCAGGAGAAAAAAGACAAGACTTGATAATCAAAGCTATCGGAAATAGTAAGTACAATGAAAAAATACAATTGATACTCTGCGGACAAGGACCAAAGAAGAAATCACTTGAAAAATTATCAGCTAAATATTTAAAAAATCCATGTAAATTTGAATTTGTCAATCAAGATGAACTCTATGACATAATCAACTATACAGATTTATACATCCATGCCTCCGATGCAGAAAGTGAAGCTATCGCATGTATAGAAGCTTTCAGTTGTGGAAAAGTACCAGTAATTTCAGATTCAAAAGTATCAGCCACAAATCATTTCGCACAAGATAAACGCTGTCTATTCAAAGCTGGTGATTATAAATCTTTACAAGAAAGAATTGATTATTTTTACGAACATCCAGAAGTAATAAAAGAATTATCACCAATATAT
>CAVEQA010000005.1:0-32614 GCA_963617725.1 Paludibacteraceae bacterium | reverse complement strand
TGAATAAATATTGCTTAACAATAGATGATAAATTAGATTTAAAAGATACGTACTTAACAATCGGTTTCTTTGACGGAATCCATTTAGGACATCTAGATTTGATAAATAAAGCTAAATCCTTAGGAGAAGTTTCCCTTCTCACTTTTTCGATGAATATGAAATCGATCCTTAGAAATAAAGAGCCAGACTATTTACTAACAAGAGATCAAAAAATAGAAAAATTAGAATCTCTAGGCATTAATAATTACATCGAATTAGTTTTTGATAAGAAATTAAAAAACAGTTCAAAGGAAGAATTTATAAGCTTCTTAAAATCATTAAATCCAAAAGGAATAATCATCGGAAAAGATTTTACCTTTTCTAAAAAAGCAGAAGGAAAAGCCGAAGATTTAAATATCTTAAAAGAAGAAGGAATTGAAATCTATATTCTTCCATTAAAAGAAGAAAACGGGATTAAAATATCATCAACCGAAATCAAAAATCTTTTAAAAGAAAATAAGATAGAAAAAGCAAACGAATTATTATCATATAACTTCTATTACGATGGTACTGTCATCCACGGAAAAGAAAATGGTAGAAAAATAAATTTTCCTACCGCAAATATGAAGATTCAAAAAGAGAAATTCAAATTGAATCAGGGCGTCTATAAAACAATAACATCGATTGATGGTAAAATTTATAAAAGTATGACCAACATCGGAAATCATCCTACTATTGATAAACTCGATGAAAATATCATCGAAACTCATGTCATCGATTTTGATGAAGATATTTATAATAAGAACATCAGAGTATTCTTTCTTTCCTATATCAGAGATCAGATGAAATTTGATTCTATGATTGATTTAAAAGAACAACTTGAAAAAGATGTTAAAATTTGTAAACAGTAAAAAAGACTATGATAAATGACATTTATGTCAATTCATAGTCTTTATTTTTTAAGCTTCTACTTTCTTAGTTACCTTCTTTTTAGTTGTAGTAGTCTTCTTTGTTGTAGTTGAAGCTTTTTTTGATGTAGTCTTTTTACTGCTAGTAGTCTTTTTCTTAGCAGTTGTAGTTTTCTTCTTACTAGCTTTTTTCTTCTCTTCTTCTTCGATATCTTTAAGAGTTTTTGGTTTATTGTGAATTGCCTGATAAATCAAGTCTTCCATAGCTTTACCATTCTCATAAGAAGAATCTCTGATGAAAGAGAGTTCTGGTATTTTATAGATATCAAGTTTTTTAGCAAGAAGCATACGGATTTTCTTTGCGTTGTTATTGAGATATCTCACAAGTTCATCGCATTTGCTTTCTTGAACATGAGAACAATAAACTTTGCAATAAGAATAATCATCAGTGACTTTCACTTCATTGATGGATGCGAAGTTTGTGATGTTATCTTTTAATTCATAAATGATGATTTCACTCAAATTTCTTTGAATGATCTCATTGATTCTACCTTTTTTATCTGCCATATTAACCTCTCTTCACTTCTTCTTCACCGAAAGCTTCTAAGATATCGCCTTCCATGAGATCGAAAGAATCAGAGATTGTAAGTCCGCATTCAAATCCAGTTTGAACTTCTTTGACATCATCTTTAAATCTCTTCAAGGATGATAAATGAGTTCTTAAGACTAAATCATTACCACGGAAAACACGCAATCTGCAATTTGATTTGAAATAACCATCAGTGACCATACATCCAGCGATTTGTCCGACCTTACTAGCTTTAAATAAAGATCTGACCTCAGCATGTCCATAAACAACTTCTTCATACACAGGACCAAGTTTTCCTTCTAAGGCAGCTTCGATATCTTCAAGTAATTTATAGATGATATCGTATTCTCTGATTTCAACTTTTTGACTCTTAGCTTGATCTTTGATAGTATTGCTGACTTTGACAGCGAAAGCAAGAATGACAGCTTTAGAAGCGTTTGCAAGAGCTAAATCGCCTTGAGTGACATCACCAGAGGTACAATGAAGAATTTGTAACTTAGTACCTTCAACATTGATTTTACCAAGAGATGATTTCAAAGCTTCAGCACTACCTTGAGTATCGGCTTTGATGACAAGATTGATAGTAGCCATCTCTCCATTAGCAGCATTCAAAGCTGCATTTGCAAGAGAAACACCTGTATCATTTTTGCCGATGAGTGATTGAGCACGTTTATCAGCAGCAGCTCTTGCTTCTTGTTCAGTCCCGAAAGCCATAAATCTATCACCAGCAACTGGAACACCAGATAAACCAGTGACAGCAACCGGTGTAGAAGGGGTAGCAACTTTTAAGACTTTATTGAATTCGTTAGCCATTTTACGAACTTTACAATAGTATTGTCCAACAGCTAAATAATCACCGACATGAAGTGTTCCGTTTTGAACAAGTAAGGTAGCTTTTGCACCTTCTCTTTTATCAAGAGTTGCTTCGATAACACTACCGACAGCTGGTTTATTATCGTTTGCTTTGAGTTCAAGAAGTTCGGATAAGGTCAAAAGACCTTCTAATAATTTATCGATGCCTTGATTTCTCTTAGCGGAGATCTCAAACATCATAGTATCTCCACCCCATTCTTCAGGCATCAATCCCAAATTGGAAAGTTGAGTCTTAACTCTTCCAACATCAGCTTGTGGTTTATCGCATTTATTGATGGCGACAATTATCGGGACTTTAGCTGCTTTTGCATGATCTAAAGCTTCGATAGTCTGTGGTTTAACTCCATCATCAGCTGCGACAACAAGAATGACAATATCAGTGACAGAGGCGCCTCTTGCACGCATAGCTGAGAAAGCTTCATGTCCTGGAGTATCGATAAAGGTGATTTTCTTTCCGTTGACAGTCTTTTGATAAGCACCGATCTCTTGAGTGATACCACCTGCTTCTCCATTGGCGATTGATGAATGTCTGATACAATCGATGAGGGTAGTTTTACCATGATCAACATGACCCATAATAGTAACGACGGAAGGTCTTGGATCGATATCAGTATCTTTATTGAAGATAGCAAACTTTGTGTAATCCTCATTGGCTGCATTTTGTTCTTTTTTGAAATCTAAATTGTTGTTGAGACAGATTTCAGCTATCAAATCATCATTCAACATTGAATTCAAAGAGAACATTTTTCCTTGCATCAAGAAATTCTTGATGGTTTCAGTTGCGGAAATGTTCAATTTCTTACAAAGTTGATCAAGTGTCATCGGTCCTGAGTAAATGAATACTCCGTCCTTGACACCTTCAACTGTTTTTTTAGCAACATTTTGTTTGTTTTTCTTACTCATAATAGACCCTCCTTTATTTACTTTCCATATCTAGTGAAAGGATTTCAAAGATTTTCTTTCCTAGGTTAGGTTCTTTTATTCCAATGGCTTTGACATCTTTTTGATTCAAAATCTCATGGATATTTATATCGCCAGTATATTCAAGAAGCTTGACTTTAGAACTTGAGATTTTAAGTAAATCCTCTTTACTTCTAATAGAACAAGACTGAGGAAAAATTATAAGATAATTTATCTCATCCTTTTTCAATCTCATCTCTAAGCTTCTTCCGACAAAGACACCCTTTGACTTTCTAAGAAAGCCAAAGTATGTCTCTAATTTTTTTGTCATATCATCACTTATCATCTTCAAACCTCAAAAAGAAATCAGAATCTAAATCTTTGTTATATCGTTTTCCTGCACCTTTGATAAAGTACATTTTGACATTCTCTTTAAGAAGATAGAAACCTCTTCCTTTCATCGTTTTGCTTTCATCAAAGATGATTTTAGAATCTACGATTACAAATCTCAACAAGAGATTCTTATCGTATTTCTTTCTTGTGAAAGCATCCATTCTGTAAGAAATATATTCCATTCCTTATTTATCTTCGTAATATTTATCGTCCTCGTATTCATCAAGATCGATATCTTCGTAATCATCCATTTCGTTTTGTTCTTCTTCTTCCATAGCCTTGAGTTCTTCATCAGTGTAGATTGGCATAGCAGTGGCTTGACTTGCGATAGATGGAGCAACATCTTTCTTGGTGTTGTCATCTTTCTTCCATCTCTTTCTTGAACGAGTTTCACTTGGGCCTTTCTTAGTGGATAAAGCTTGTTCTAATTCTTCAAGAGAAATCTTTGGTTTATTCTTGATTTCAACATGTTCATAGACTTCTTCTTCCTTCTTAGCAGGTTCAGCTTTCTTTTCTTCAACGACTGGAGTTTCTTCGACCTTTGGTTCTTCAACTACAGGCTTGACTTCTTCAACTTTTTCTTCAACCTTTGGTTGTTCAACTACAGGTGTTTCTTCAATCTTAGTCTCTTCAACTGTTGGAGTTTCTTCAACCTTCTTTTCTTCGACGACTGGAGTTGTTTGTTTCATTTCTTCATCAACTTCAGCTTCGATTTCACTGACTTCATCATTATCAACGACATCAGTGATAACTTCTTCAGGTTCTTTTTCACCAGCGAGTTTTCTAACTTCTTGTACTGGTGTATTCTTCAAATTCTCTTTGATAGCTTCATCAGCTGTCAAAACAGAAATTGTACATTTAGTGATCTTACTTGCCAATCTGACATTGACACCTTGAGTACCGATAGCAACACCTTGAGTACCATTGGTGACAACACAGGTGACATTAGGGAAGACATATCCTCTATCATTTTCAAATTCTTCGAAGTGAACATTTGAATCAAAGAAATCTTCTGGACATGTCATACCGATGACAACGGCTGGCTTCATAGCTTCGATGATTTGAAGAGCTTTGTTTTGCTTGTAAACGATGATATCAATCTTTTCAGCTCCGAGTTCAGCATTGACGGCTCTAATACGTCCGGATTCTGGACCGACACAAGAACCGACTGGATCAATATTTGGATTTTCACTCTCAACGAAGATCTTAGTTCTCTTACCTGGTTCTCTAGCGATATCTTTGATGACGATGACACCACTTTGGATTTCAGGGACATTCTTCTCAAGAAGTTTCTCGACGAAGATTTCATCAGTTCTAGAGATGACAAGTGAAGGAGGATTCAATTTATCGGAAACTGCTTTTAAGAAAACAGTGACTTTATCGCCGACTTCGAATTTATCAGTTGGAAGGATGTCTCTCTTTCTCAAGGTACCTTGAGCTTTACCAAAGCTGACTTCATAACTCTTGGATTCTTGATCAACTTTGATGATAGTACCTTCGATCAATCCACCGATTTGATTTGAATAGACAGAAGTGATTGCTGACTTAGAGGCATCCTTTAACTTTGCAGCATAGAGTTGTTTGACTCTGCGAACATATTTCTTTGTCAATTTAGAGATATCAAATGGGATTTTGATAGTATCTCCGATATGAACTATCTTCTTGCTATATTGTTGAGCATCTTCTGGAGAGATTTGATAAGCATCATCGATGATATCATCTTCAGCAACGACTGTCTTGATATCATAGATTTCCCACTTTTTGTATCCGTTTTTGAATTCGACTTCAGCCTTGATGAGTTCCTTAGCTGGATCAGTGCTATCCTTATCACGGAAAAGACCTGGATATGACCATTCAAGATAGGCTTGGGTCATAGCAGTTTTGATGATTTCAATGAGTTTTTCTTCAGAGACCATCGAATCGCTTTGAACATCAGAAAAAGCTTGAATGAAAGCAGCATTATCAATTTTTCCGTTGATCTTTTTGATTTCTTCAGATTTTCTTCTGCCTTTTTTCTTAGGTGCTTCTTCAATGACTTCACCTGTTTCTTCATCAATCATAATTTCTTCTTCAGACATGTTACATTTCTCCTTTAATATATAAATGGCTTATGCCTTGTAACCCATATAAATGTTTTTGATATCTTCTTTTTTCAAAGAGACTTTCTTCTTTCTTCCTTTGATGAAATATTGAACTGTGATGTTCTCATCATCTTTCAAAAGAAGCAATGCAAGAATTTTCTCACCAGTTTTCAAAGTGATATCAAGCCATTGGTCGACAAATCTATCTAAGATATCGAATGGAATATTTCTCTCGCTACCACCAGAAGATATGTCAAGCAAATATGCTTCATCACTATCATCGATTTCATCGATGAGTGGATTTACTTTATCAGTGAATTCTTCAATCTCTTTCATCGAGATATCGAAGTCCTTATCGATGAGCACTTCCAATGTCGGCCCATTCTCACCACTTTTGATAAATTTGAAGCTAACTAGGACTAAACCTAATTCGGAAGCAGTTTTTTCACAAACTTCTTTGATTTTATCTTGTAATTCTTGTGTCATGAAACCTCCTAGAAAAAGAAAGAGTGAACCCAGAACGGGTTCACTCTTAATATTTCATTAAGAATGTATATTAGGACTGACCTAATAACTAGAAGCACAACTTTCTAGCGAGAAAATTATATCAAAATCGAGAATTTGAAGTCAACAATTAAAAATTAAATTATGATACAAAACAACTAAATTTGTATAATAGATATCAACAAAATATGTTTTTTTTAGTTTGATATAAATTTTAATAAAAAAAACACTTTATAGTAGTATAATTTTTTAGCATTAAAGAGAGGCTAATTATGATAAATAAAGTATCAGATGCGTACAAGCGCTACTGGAAAGAGTTAGTCTTTGGTCCTACTTTGAAAATGATAGAGGCCATCTTTGACTTACTCATTCCTTTAATTATGAAAGCAGTCATCGATTTATCAAATGGTAAATCAAGAGATGTTGTCACCGATAAAATCGGAAACTTCATCAAATTGTTCGGAACTTGGGTAGATAATCCTACCCTTAATTACGCCCTCATCGGAGGAACTATCATCCTCATAATGGGTATCTTAGGATTCGCCACTACCATGGTAACTCAATATATAGCTGCAAAAACAGCTGTCAATGTTGGTACCTTAGTGAGAGATTCCTTATATAAGAAGATATTATCTCTCAGTAAGAAAGAAAGAGAAGAAATAGGAAACAACAAACTTCTCACTATCTTAAACGCTGATTCCTATCAAGTCCAACAAGGTGTTTTGATTTTCATCAGATTGATTGTCAGAGCTCCGTTCATCATCCTTGGTGCCCTCATCATCTCTTTGATCTTGAATTGGCAAATAGGTTTAATCTTCTTATGCATCATTCCACTTATCTTACTTGTTGTCTTTGTCATCATGTCAAAAGCTAGTAAAGAATATCTTTCCATACAAGGAAAGTTAGATTCACTCAGCAATAAAACAAGTGATACCTTAGATGGTGCTAAAGTCATTCGTGCTTTCAATAGAGAAGATTATGAAAATAAAAAATTCGAATCAGCAACAGCTGATTATGAAAAGAATGCTATAAAGGTAGGTAAGCTCAACGCCTTCATCAATCCTCTCACCTTTGCAATCATCGCTCTTGCAACAACATTTGTCATTCTCTTCGGTGGACTTCCAATCTTTGAAGCTAGTGAAAATACAGCTTTATCATCGACTGTCATCACAGAAGTCGCTTATTTAGCTCAAATCTTCACTACCTTAGTTCAACTAACAAATGTCGTCATGGTCTTAACAAAGGCCAATGTATCTTCCAAACGTGTTGATTCAGTTTTAAAAATCACTCCAAAAATTGTCGATAAAGAAGATGCCATCACTAAAGACATCAAAGACGGAGATGAAATTCTCTCTTTCAATTCCGTTTCTTTAGGTTATAAAGATAGCGGTAACTTAGCTCTTACTGATATCGATTTTAAAATCAATAAAGGACAATCACTTGGCATCATCGGTGGTACTGGTAGCGGTAAATCAACGCTTATCAATCTTGTCGAACGTTTCTTAGATGCTTCTAGTGGTGAAGTAGATTATAAAGGTATCAACATCAAAGATTACCGTTTGCAATCGCTCAGAAATGAAATCGGATTTGTTCCTCAAAAATCAGTGTTGTTCAAGGGAACTCTTGAATCCAACCTTAAGATGAGCAATCCAAATGCTAGTGAAGAAGAAATGACCTCAGCACTTAAAAATGCAATGGCCTATGACTTTGTTTCTAAATATGATGATTATTTAAATCACGAAGTTGAAGAAGGCGGTAAGAATTTCTCTGGTGGTCAAAGACAACGTCTTTGTATCGCAAGAGCTCTTGTTAAAAATCCGGAGATCATCATCCTTGATGATTCAACCTCAGCCCTTGATCTTCTCACTGATAAAACTGTCAGAGAGAACATTCATAACAACTACAAAGGTATCACTAAAATCATCGTCTCTCAAAGAGTTTCTACTGTTAAAGATTGTGATTTAATCTTAGTCTTAGAAGCTGGTAAAATCATCGGCAAAGGAAATCACGAAGAATTATTAAGAGATTGTAAGGCTTACTATGAGACTTATGAATCTCAAACAAAAAAGGAGAATCGATAATTATGGATTACAAAAAACGTTTCTTCTCATATCTTCTTCCTCAAAAAGGAAAAATTGTCGCTGTTTCTATCTCAGTGCTTTTATTCTTAATTGCTCAATCAAGTCAACCATACATCGTCGGTAAAGCTCTTGATGCCGCAACAAATGCTGATAAAACCTTGTTCTTCACCTTGATCTTCATCACTTTAGGTTTATCTATCATCGGTGCTACCGCTGATTTCTTCTTTGAATATTATGTCCAAGTCATGACTCAAGAGATGATTATGGAGATGAGAAATGATGTCTATAAAAAGATCAACAGAGTATCTGTCGGTACCTTATTCAAGCAGACCAATGGTAATCTTGTTCAACTTGAAATCGGAGATATCGAAAACATCGCTAATGGTCTTTTCTCAGTCTTCAAATCATTAATTGAAGGAGTCCTTGCTATTGTCATCACCTTGATAATGATGTTTGTCACTAACTGGATTCTTGCAATCGCAGTCTTTGTTCTCTCTCCACTTTCAATCATCGTCTCAAGATTTGTCGCTAAATTCTCACATAAATATTTCAAAAAACAAGCAAAACTTCAATCCAATTTGACAGGTATTTCAATGGAAGCCATCAACAATTCTGATGTTCTTCAATCATTGAATTATCAGGAGACTAGTTTGAATACTTTCAAAGAGAATGATGAAATCTTAAGAAAAGAAGGTAAGATAGCTCAATTCTCAGCTTCTTGGACAAACCCATGTACAAGACTTGTCAATAACACTATCTATGCTATCATCGGTATCAGTGGTATCATCATGATCGGATTTACTGCTTCCTATCCAATCTTAGCTATGACAATCGGTAAGCTTTCATCATTCTTAAGCTATACCACAAGTTACACTAAGCCATTCAACGAAATCAGCGGTGTCTTAAGCGAATATGAAACTGCGGTCTTCTCATTCAAGAGAATCAACGAATTCTTAGAACAAGAAGATGATGTCGATAATGGAACTGAAGATATTTCAAATATCGAAGAGATAGCCTTCGATCATATGGATTTCTCCTATGAACCAAATCAAAGCTTAATTGAAGATTTCAATCAAGTCATTCACAAAGGTGAAAAAGTCGCAATCGTTGGTCCTACAGGCGCTGGTAAATCAACACTTATCAATGTTTTGATGAGATTCTATGATCCAACAAATGGTCAAATCTTATTCAATGGAAAATCAGGAACTAGCATTTCCAAACCTAATTTGAGAAAGAACTTCGGAATGGTTTTACAAGAGACATGGATCTTCTCAGGCACTGTTATGGAAAATGTCAGATATGCAAAACCAGATGCAAGTGATGATGAAGTCATCGATGCTTGTAAAAGAGCTCATGCCGATAACTTCATCAAGACCTTACCAGATGGATATGATACCGTTGTCTCTGCTAAGGAAGGTTTGAGTGAAGGTGAAAGACAGATGCTAACTATTGCAAGAGTCATGCTTCTTGAACCAGATATCATCATCCTTGACGAAGCTACTTCAAATGTCGATACTAGAACTGAAAAACTTATCACTGATGCTTTCGACCAAATCATGAAAGGCAGAACTTCAATTGTCATTGCTCATAGATTATCTACAATCAGAGAAGCTGATTGTATCTTAGTCTTAAAGGATGGTCATATCTTAGAAACAGGAAATCATGATTCTTTAATGGCAAAACAAGGTTTCTACTACTCACTTTATTCTTCCCAGTTCAAATAAACAATTTAAGCTTTTAGAATCGCGTATGGTTCTAAAAGCTTTTTTAGTAATCAAAATATCAATACTCCCTAATAATGAATCAAAAAAGAAACATAATATTAAGAAATACTACAAGTAAGATCTTATTTTGTGTATAATATTATTAACGCAAACGATTACGGAGGATTTTATGAGTTTTAAAATTAAAAATGCAAGAGATGAAAATGAAAGAATAAAAAATAAATTATCATCATTATTCAAATTAAACGAAAATGAATTTATCGATTACATCTGTCTTTCTTTTAAAGATGATTCTTTTCTTGTTTTAAAAAGTAAAAAATCATTCTCATTGTTAGAGAATTTGATGTGTAATCATACAATATTCACTTTCTTTAACAATTTAGATAAAAGTAAATCTTATCTTCTAGATATTGAACAACATTCTCTGATTGATGAATCTGAAAAAATAATTTCATTAGATATTCCTGTTATAGAAAAAATCGATTTAATGATAAATGATAGCATCAACTTCGGTGGATATCTAAACGAGCAAGGAGGACATGTCATCGATTTGAAATGTCAAAATGTCTCACCTCATTATGATGTAAACCTTCTTTTAGGTGATAGAATAGATTTCCCATATCCATTACAAAGCACTCCTAAAAGTGTAGTCAATCGTTTCTTTCAAGGATCATTTAGAGCTCATTCTTCCTTTCAAGTTTTAGCTACTACTTGGGGATTAAGACCTGAAGAAAATGGATTCAATGCCAATCGTCAATTTTATATTTTAGAAGATGGAAAGCAAATTTTTTATTCTGCTAAAATTGATGATATGGTCCAAGAAGCCACCTGTATTCACTCAGTAAATCATTCTTCCATTATCTATAAACATAAATTAGGTTTAACTATTAAAAGGGATATTTTCATTCTTCCACAACTTAAAACTTTACCAGATGCTGTTGAAGTACAAATGATTTCAATAACAAATGAAACTGAAAAAACAAGAAGTCTCAGTATTGTTTATACTGGAATGTTCGGTTTTTCAAATCCACATTGTCAAGAAGAAGATGTTATCTATTCTACATTAATATCTCAAGCCCAAGTAATTCAAAACGAAAAAAAAGAAATTGTTGCAATAACACCTGATTATTATCCTGAATATTTCAAACGTGAAATGCGTTTTTGTATTCTCAAAGATGATGATTCCTACGCTTCTTCTTTCACCACTGATTATACGCAATTCATCGGAAGAGGTAGTTTAGAAGCACCAGAACATCTCTCATTTCTAGATAATAAACTATCTTTAAGAGGTCCTAATTTCTTCGCCCTAGGTAAGAGTTTTGTTTTAAAACCACATGATACAAAAAACATTGATACATTCACTGGTATGGTTGATGCTAAAGATACAAAAGGCGATGATAATCTCTATCAATTAAAAATACAAATAGATAGTCTTTTAAGAAATTATCCAATTAGCTTTGTTCTTTCCAATGCGCTTAAACAAGTTAAAAGCAAATCGATTAAATATTCATCTTTTTTACAGATAGAAAATTCGAAAGATACTAATTTTAAAAATTATGTGAATCACAATCTTCCTTTCCAAGTTTTATATCAAACATTTGTGAGCAGAAGTTTTGCAATGACTCAAAAAGGATATCGTGAAATCGGATTTCGTGAGATTCAAGATTTATACGCATCTATGTATTATCTTTATAGTTGTGGAAGAAAAGAAACAATCAAGAAACTTCTTTCTCAATGGATTGAAAATGTTCACTCCTTTGGTTTTGCAAATCACAATTTCTTCTTTGTCGGAAAAGAACCTGGTATGTGCAGTGATGATTCTTTATGGTTGATCTTTGCTATTTCTTACTATCTGAATCTCAGCGATGATTATGGATTTTTAAATAAGAAATTCATAATAGCTGATAAAAACAAAAAGAGAAGTGTTTATGAAACATTGAAGACTATCATTCTTTATTCGTCAATGATATCAGTTGGAAAACACGGACTTCCCTTGCTTGACTGTGCTGATTGGAATGATTGTCTTCGTATCGATCCTGATTATTTAAACGGAATAAAGAAAGAAAAAGCCTATCAACATCAATTGAGAAAGAACAAACAGACTTTTGGAGTTCCTTTTGAAAACGAATATTCTGAATCGGTAATGAACGGATTCCTTTTAGTCATCGCATTGAAGGATATGATCAAGATAGCAACTAGAAAAAATGATATCTCATATGTTGAAACTTTAAAAAACTTATGCAAAGAAAAAGAAGAATCATTGCAAAATAACGCATATATCGATGGCTATTTTGCAAGAGTTCTCATCAATAGAGAAAACGAAAATCATATTTCATATATCGGAAGTAAAGGAGATAAATTATCTTTAGAAAAGAACTGTCCTGGTTCTTATTATTTGAATTCTTTCTCTTGGTCATTACTAAGTGATGTAGCTAATGAAAAACAGATAAAAGAGATGTTAGATAATGTCGTCGATAAACATCTAAAAACTAAAGCTGGATATCGACTTTGTACAAGTCATAATCTTTCATTAGCGGGGGCTAAATCTTCATCTACCGACCATTATTTTGTCGGAGATAGAGAGAATGGTGGTGTCTTCAAACATGCGACAATGATGTTTACAAAAGCACTTCTTTATAGAGCAAAAACTGTTAAAAACGAAGAATTGAAAAAGAAAATGGTAAAAGATGCCTATTATATGTTGAATCTTGTTTATCCATATAAAACTTTGGATGATGTTTGCCTTTATAAAGGTAATCCGAGATTTTGTACTCAATATAATAATTCTAATACTATGGAAAATATCGGTCCGATGTTAAGCGGTACAGCTTCTTGGTTGACACTGACAATCTTTGAAGCACTTGGTATAAATATTGAAAATAATAAATTATCGATAATTCCGATGTTAGATTTAAAAACTACAACAATCACTTATAAATTGAATATCGAAGATACTATCTATTCAATCACTATCAAAAAGAAAAAAGGTGATGTTTGTGATGAAAGTAAAAAATCAATGACTTTAGATGGAAAACAAATAACATTCCCTCTTGAGTTTGCAAAAGATTGCGAAAAACATGAAATTATCATTTCGTATCTGTAGGATGTTAGACAAATAACGTTTGAAAAGCATAAAAATATGTAAAAATCATTTGATTTATTAAGCACAAACGATTACATTATCATTGTTTAAGGATTTGATGAAAAAATGGTAAAACTAAAAGATATAGCTAAAGCTTGTAACACGTCAGTTGCAACAGTCAGCAGAGCACTGAATGGTTCTTCCGAATTATCAAAGGAAACCATTGAAAGAATTTTGAAAATTGCTAAGGAGATGGGCTATGTACCAAACGCTTATGCAAGAGCTTTAAAGAGCAAAAAATCCTACAATATCGGTGTCATCTACTATGATGCTACATTTGGTGGCTTAAAACACGAATATTTTTCATCAATTTTAAATTCTGTAAAAGTTGAAGCTGAATCTCAAGGTTTTTGTATCACGTTCCTTTCAAAACGGACAAATAAAAATATGACATACTTGCAACTTGCAAGATATCTCAATATGGATGGTGTCATCATAGTCAGCGAAGAATTCGATAATCCCGAAATCATCGAACTTGTCAATTCTGATTTTCCAGTTGTAACTATCGATTACATTTTCAATTCCTGTACTGCTATCATGTCTGATAATACCGAAGGAATGAAAAAATTAGTTCATTACGCTTATAATCTCGGACATAAAAAAATTGCCTTCATCTATGGTGAAAAGACTGATGTCACCAAGAAGCGACTTGCTAGTTTCTATGCTGGAATGAAAGAATGCAATCTTCAAATCAATGATGAATTCATCCTTCAAGGCGCATTCCACAATCCAAAAGCTTGTGGACACCAAACAAAAGAATTGATGAAATTGAAAGATCATCCAACTTGTATTTTTTCAACCGATGATATCTCGATGATCGGTGCTTTATCTGCTTTGACCGAGATGAAATTTGAAGTTCCAAAAGATGTCTCAGTCATCGGATACGATGGTATCGAACTCTCTCGTATATTTAGACCTAAATTCACAACCTATATTCAAAATTCTGAAGAACTCGGAAAAGAAGCTGCAAAAAAACTCATTGAAAGAATAGAATCACCGGAGACTTTCATCCCAACTACTATTACAATCCAAGGACAGATTCAAGAAGGAAGTACTACTACTAAAACCGAAAATTAAAATTGATAAAATATATGTTAAAAGCCATACTCTATAAGAAGAAATCTTATGAAGTATGGCTTTTTTTGTTTATCCTTTAACAGCTCCTGAAGTGAGATTTTTGATGATTGCTTTAGAGAAGATGAGATAAACGATGACAACAGGGATAACTGAAATCATCATCAACATATATATTTGTCCTAAATCGAAAGTATCGGGATTACTAGCCTTAAGTCCAGCGATGACTAGTGGAAGTGTTTTATATCTATCTTGTTGAAGAAGAAGAGCTGGGACAAAGTAATTGTTCCAATTTGAAACGAAAGCGAAGATGAATTGAACGGCAATAGCTGGTTTCATAATTGGAAGAACGATGCGATGGAAGATTCCGATTTCACTATATCCATCGACTCTAGCTGCTTCAATTACTTCAAATGGAAGGATTGATTCCATATACTGTTTCATATAGAAATAAGTGATAGGTGATGAAATCGTAGGAAGGATCAAGACCCAAATCTGATTGAGCAAATGTAGTTGAGTATAGATAAGAACAAGAGATAAAGCAGAAACCTGAGTAGGAATCATCATAATGATAAGGATGAATTTTTCAATGAATTTTCTACCTTTGAATTGATAGATATGAGTAGCATAAGCAGTCAAAGCGGAAAAATAACAAGTCAAGAATGATGATGTGAATGAGATGATGAGTGAGTTTCTAAAACCATATCTAATCGGGATGTTCGGATTTGAAAATAAATTCTTCCAGTTGGTGATAAATGAATCTCCAAACCACCAATTGAATCCTTGTTGTATCTCAGCATTGGAATGAGAACAATTGATGATAAGAGTGTAAAATGGGAAGATACAGATGAGAGTTAAAATGATCAAAAAGATATAGACAAAAGTTCTGTAGATATTGAGTGATATCTTTTCATTTCTGAACTTTTTTTCTTTATCATTTCTTATCAATTGGGTATTTTCTAATGTATTTACCTGACTAGGCATTTTTCTTACCTCCCATTGAGTTGAATTCTTTTCTACTCATGCTTCCTTTAAGCCATCTTTCTCTCTTCTTTCTTTCCTTGGCTTCAGCTTTAACAGCGTTATAAGTAGGAACAAGAGTTTTGAATACGATGATAGAGAGAATTCCTGTGAATAAGAAGATGATGACAGATAAGGCACCTGATAATCCGTAATTTTTACTGACAGAGATCATATCATTGAGATACATCATGATAGTCTTAGAACCGTTTTCTGGACCGCCAGTTGCTTTTGTAAAGATTTGAGCAGCATCAAATAATTGTAAGCCACCGATCAATGATGTGACTAAAACATAGACGAATATCGGCATCAAAAGCGGCATTGTAATCTTCCAAAATGTTCTAAAAGAACCAGCACCATCAAGTCTTGCAGATTCAAAGATTGATTCATCAATTCCCATGATACCAGACATCAATAAGATAGCTGTATTTCCAAACCACATGAGCCAGTTGATGAATGCGATGATAATTCTTGTCCATTGCTTGCTGCTTTCAAAGGGAAAGACTTTATCTAAAATACCAGTAGATACGAGTATTTGATTGATAGGACCTGAATCTGAGAAGAGAACTAAGAACATCATACCAAAGGCGCTTGCCATGATGAGATTTGGCATATAAGTGATTGCTTTAAAAAAACCAGAAGCTTTAAGTTTTAATCTAGAATCAGTAAACCAAATGGCTAAAAGTAAAGATACGATAATTTGAGGGATGAAGCCGATAATCCAGATAAGCACTGTATTTCCTAAATATTTCCAAAATGGTGAATCAAAAGCTAAAAGTTTTGCGTAGTTAGCAAATCCCACAAAATTTGGACCTATTTGTTTTAAGCCTCCTTTGAAATAATATTCAAAGAAAGAGAAGTATCCAGTTTGAACGAGTGGAAATAATTGAAATACTAAGAAGATAACAACAAAAGGAATCAAGAATAGATATCCGTATTTTGCATAAGAGACCTTATTATTTCTATGGTGTTTTCTTTTATAAAACCTTTTCAAAGTGAAATTCATGATGATTCCTCCTTAGAAAATGGCTTCTTCTGTCTCAGGATCGAAAATATGACAATGATTTAAATCCATACAGAACTTGACTGTTTCACCTTTTTCAATATGGTGATTGGAAGGGAATTTAGAAACGACATCTTGATAGGCGAAGTTTGTATGAACATAATATTCATTTCCTAAAAGCTCAGCGAGAATGACCTTAGCTTCAAACAAAGAATCCGGATAAAGAGTTGCATGATATCCATATCCTTCATACATATCTTCAGGACGAATACCGAAGACAATTTTTTCAGGAATTATCTTATCTTTGATAAGAGCTTCAGGGAGTTTTATTTTTTGACCAGTGATGAATGTCACATAACCGTTTTCATATTTAGCATCAAAGAAATTCATAGCCGGCGATCCGATGAATCCAGCGACAAATCTATTGACTGGATGATTGAAGATTTCAATCGGAGTTCCTATTTGCTGTACATAACCATCTTTCATGATAACAATACGAGTTGCCATTGTCATAGCTTCAGTTTGATCATGAGTGACATAAATGGTTGTCGTATTGAGATTATTATGAAGTTTGACAATTTCACTTCTCATCTGAACTCTCAATTTTGCATCGAGATTGCTCAGTGGTTCATCCATCAAAAGAACTTTAGCATGGCGAACAATAGCTCTACCTAAGGCGACTCTTTGTCTTTGACCACCTGATAAGGCTTTTGGTTTTCTATCGAGATATGGTTCGATTTGTAAAATTCTAGCAGCATTAGTAACCCTTTCGTTTATCTCTGTTTTTGATAAATGCATAACTTTCAATGGAAATGCCATATTGTTATAAACGCTCATATGTGGATAAAGTGCATAGGATTGAAAGACCATCGCAATGCCTCTATCTTTTGGAGCGACATCATTTACAAGATTACCATCGATGAATAAATTACCACCTGAGATATCTTCAAGACCGGCGATCATTCTCAAAGTTGTAGATTTACCACAACCACTAGGGCCGACAAAGACGATGAATTCATGTTCTTTGATGTCGATTGAAAAATCGTGAACTGCATGATACCCATTATCGTAGATCTTATTGACGCCTTGTAAAGAGACAAATACTCCTTCAGGAGCATCTTTAGGTAACAACTCATCTTTCTTTCTCTGTTCTTCAAGAAGTTTTCTACCTTTTTCTTTTTCAGCTTTTTCTTTCTTCTTCTTTTCGACATATTTTTTTAATGGTCTGAAATTGAACTTAACCTCATCATCATTGTTCATTTTTTTGCCCTCCTTTTAAAAGACTATTTCGACATCATATTCTTTGATGTCATTATTATACCTGACCAATGTGTCTTCTTGTTTCTCTCCATTGACAATAATTTTATATTTTCCTAAATTTTGATTTTTCATCTTAATATTAAACACATAGGAACGTATTTTTCTAGTGACTTCTACTTCCTTGAAATTCTGACTGAGACATGGAGTTATTCTTAAACCATCTAATTCAGGTTTAATTCCAAGCAAGCCTTGACTCAAACATACAAATGACCATGTTGCACTGCCAGTAAGCCAGGAATTTTTAGCTTGACCATATGATTTTGAGCTTCTTCCAGCAATCATCTGAGAATAGACATATGGCTCTGTTCTATGGATATCACTATTTTCTTCAATATAACTAGGGGCATTTTTCTTGTATAGTTCAAATGCTCTTTCAGGTTCATTTTCAACACAACAAGCAAGTGTCAACCAAGGATTATTATGATTGAAGACCGAACCATTCTCCTTTACTCCAGGTGGATAAGAAGATACCTCTCCTAATTCTAAATGATATTTAGTATATGGTGGATATAAGATTTCTGCACCATAGTCATTCACTAAATATTTGAAAGAAGCATCTATTGCTTTTTTTCCAAGTCCAATTTCTTTTCCAATGCCTGCCATCGTACAAAATCCTTGTGGTTCGATATATATTTTTCCTTCATCACAAGAAGAAGAACCAACTGGATTTGAATAAGCATCATAAGCTCTGATGAAATATCCTTCACTATAATCAAATCCGTATTTGATACAGGCTTCTTCTATCTTATTCACGTATTTATTAATATAGTTTGCATCTTTTTCTTTATTGATATGCTTTGCAATTTCTATGAATTCTTTTCCGTATTTAACAAACATACCTGCGATGAAAATAGATTCAGCAATATGAGTATCATTGTTTTCAACTGTTTGGAATGATTCACCATCAACTTTTGAAAAACAATTTAGATTCAAACAATCATTCCAATCGGCTCTTCCAATAAGTGGAAGTCCATGAGGTCCAAGATTTGTAATAGTATGATTCAAAGATGCCATCAAGTGATCATATAGAGGTCTTTCACTTCCTGCTTTATTATCAAATGGTGTCATAATATCAAGAATTGAATAATCACCAGTTTCCCGGATATAGCTAGATACTGCTCCAACTAACCATAAAGGATCATCATTGAAGCCAGATCCTATATCTGCATTTCCTTTCTTATTCAAAGGCTGATATTGGTGATAGGTAGAACCATCTTCAAATTGAATTGAGGCGATGTCAAATATTCTTTCCTTTGCTTTTTCAGGAATCATATGAACGAATCCAAGAAGATCCTGACAAGAATCTCTAAATCCCATACCCCTACCTGTTCCCGTTTCATAATACGAAGCACTTCTTGACATGAGGTAGGTGATCATACACTGATATTGGTTCCAAATATTTGCCATTCTATCGAATTTTTCATCATTGCTTTTAACTTTGAAATTGGATAAGAGATTTTCCCAATATTCTTTTAGTGATGAAAATTCTTTTTTGACATTCTCAGTATCAAAATATTTTTTTTGAAGAGCATAAGCTAATTTCTTATTCGGTTTGTTTTCTTCATCCCATTTTTCATTTTCTTTATTTTCAACAAATCCTAAAAGAAATACTAATTCAATCTCTTCGTGAGGATTCAATTCTAAATCAAGACGATGACATGCTATCGGATAATAATCATTGACGATGGAATTGTAAGAAATACCTTTTAAAACAGCATCTGGAGATGAAAATCCATTTTCTAATCCTAAGAAAATATCTCTATCAGTATCAAAACCATCGTGCTTTCTTGAACATGCAAAGAAAGAGAAGTGATTTCTTCTTTCACGGTATTCAGTGAGATGATATACGCAATTATCATCAACTTCTACCTCTGCTAAATTTAAATTTCTTTGATAATTGTTAGCATCATCAACAGCATTGTATAGACAAAATTCAACCGCACCATAAAGGGAGAATGTCTTTTTCCTGTCAGTATCATTTTTTAAAACAAGATGATTGATTTCACAATTATCATGAAGAGGAACAAAACATGTGAGTTTAGCATTCAAACCACTTTTTGATGTTTCAAAAATAGAATAGTTCATTCCGTGTCTGCACTTATAAGAATCAAGTTCTGTCTTAAGAGGTAAATATCCAATATTCCATAAAATATCACCATCTTTGACATAATAGAATCTTCCAGAGACATCTCTTGGTACGTTATTATAACGATAACGAGTTATTCTTCTAAGCTTTGCATCTTTATAGAATGAATAACCACCACAGGTATTGGAAATCAAAGAGTGAAAGTTCTCAGTTCCGAGATAATTGATCCATGGAAGCGGTGTATGTGGGGTTTCGATCACATATTCTCGATTTTGATCATCAAAATGTCCAAATTTCATAAACATTTCTCCTTTTTTTGTGCTTAATCAACAATTTTTCTTTATAATTAAGCAGTGCAAACGATTGCGTTTGCTAATTTAAGTATAACCGCATTTAAGAAAAAATCAACTAAAAATATTCTCAAAAAAATTTTTTTGGACACTAAATATAATATATTATATTTAAATTTGCCTTTTCTTTTTTTATTTTCAAATGTTGTTGACAAACGAACAATGACAAAACTATAATGTTGGCGTAACCGATTACGGAAGCCCTTACAAATCATCAGATGTCAATCGATGATTCTAGGACGAGGAATAGCGAACCTTTCTTAATTCGCTTATGTTGAAAAAATAGCGCAAAAAAAGGAGGTAATTATGAAAAAGAATTTATTTGCCCTATTAGGTGCCGTCGCAGTTGGATTTGGTCTTGTCTCTTGTTCAAATGATAAAGATAGTGGAAAGAGCAGTTCTACAGAAACTGATAAAACTATCAATATCCGTTGTTGGAACACAGAATTTATGGAAAGATTTGAAAATTTCTATAAAGATAAGATTGAAAAGAATTTAGGCGAAAAGAAATATCTTCTCAAATCCGGTAATACTGTTGTTTTCAATATCGTTGCAAATGATGGTAACGCTTATCAAAATGCCTTAGATGCAGCTTTGCAAGCTGATGATAATGCAAAAGCATCAGAAAAGGTCGATATGTTCCTTATGGAAGCTGATTACGCAAAGAAATATATCGAAACAGATTACACCTTAGATGTAAAAAAAGATGTCGGTTTAACCGATACTGATTTAAGTGATATGTATGACTACACCAAAACTGTTGTCACCAATACTGCTGGTATTTTAAAAGGTGTCTCTTGGCAAGCAACTCCAGGCCTTTATGCCTTTAGAAGCGATGAAGCTGAAAAACTTTGGGATGATTATCCAAAAGATAGTGAAGGTGCTGAAACTCAAGCTGCCTTTGTCCAAAGCAAGATTAACACTTGGGAAAAATTCAATGCCGTAGCAGCCTTAGCTAAAGAAAAAGGCGTCAAGATGCTCTCAGGCTATGATGATTCTTATCGTACTTTTTCCAATAACGCAACTCAAGCTTGGGTCACTGAAGCAAAAGATGGAAAATTGACAGTTCATCTTGATGACCAACTCAAGAAGTGGATCAAACAAACCAAAGAATTCTCAACTAAGGGTTATAACAATAAAACTTCTTTATGGGACAATAGTTGGGCAAAGGATCAAGGTCCTTCTGGTGATGTCTTTGGATTCTTCTATTCAACTTGGGGTATCAACTTCACTTTATTAGGAAATTCTTTAGCTGATTCAAAAGCAGAACAAAAACTTGGAAATGGTCTCTACGGTAAATATCGTGTCTGCCAAGGTCCTGCTTCATATTATTGGGGTGGTACTTGGTTAGCAGCATCTAAGAACTGCAACAATATCGAAGATGTCAAAGACATCATGAAGACAATGACATGCGATGCTACTGTTGCTGAAAAAATCACAAGAGAAACTCAAGATTATACAAATAATAAGACTGCTATGAATAAGTTAGCAAGTGATACCACTTATAAATCTGATTTCTTAGGTGGTCAAAACCACATCAAGCTCTTCAAAGAGAGTGCAGCAAGCATCCAATTAGCTCCAATGTCTGCTTATGACCAAGGTTGCAATGAAAAGCTTCAAGCTGCTATGAAGGATTATTTCAAAACAGATAATCCAATCTCTTTCGAAGAAGCAATCAAGACCTTCAAGACCAATATCACAACAACTTATTCAGAATTAGCTGACGCAACATTCGATTCTTCATTCAATAGTTTATAGTTCTTCCCCTATAGATGGTTACTTGGATCCAAGTAACCATTTTTTTAAATCCAAAAAAGCTATTAAGAAACTACCATAAAGATAATTTCTTAATAGCTTTGATATTGTTAGATTTGTCCGATACTTTTAAGATATCTTTCAAGGATGACTGTAGCAGCAGCACTATCAATATTTTTATGCTGTTTTTTTGCGTTTTGTCCGTTTTCATGAAGGATAGATGAAGCTTCAACTGTCGAATATCTTTCATCCTGTTTGATGACTGGAATGTTTGGGAATTCCTTATTTAATAGGAGGATAAAATCTTCGACGATATAACTCATTTCTGTTTTATCTCCGCTTGGATAACTAGGATATCCGATGACGAAGGTCTCAACTTTTTCAGTTATCATAACTTCTTTAATTCCTGAGATTGCTTCATCAAATTTCATCATATGAAATCTTAGATTTTTTAATGGAGTAACTAGAAAGCCAGAACGAGACAATGCCATTCCAAGGCTTCCTTTTCCCAAATCTAATGCCAAAAGATTCTTTTGCATTATTTAACTAAGCTTTCAAATGTTTCAAAGGCTTTATCAAGATTGGTGATATCACTTGTTCCACCGAAGGCACAATCTGGACGTCCACCACCACGACCGTTTAAAACCTTAGATACTTCTTTCATCAAGTTACCGGCTTTATTATTTGCCATTCTGTTTTTACCAGATGCAATCAAAAGATCTTTCTTTTCACCGTTATCGATGACAAGGAATAAGACTAAGTTAGGATTCTTATCGATGAGTTTATGAGCTAAGGAATCTTCTTGTTCATGAGTTAAATTCTTAAGAACTTCTTTTAAGACATCATTCTTAACTTTGCTTTCTAACTCGTTCATCAAGACATTAGTTGATTCTTCTCTAAGTGATTTGATTGTTTGATTCAAGCTCGAGATTTGTTCGTTGACTGCGAATAATTTCTGTCTAACTCCCTTATCAGAATTGAGTTTCAAAATAGTTGCAGCTTCATTTATCATCGATTGTTTTTCTTTTAAATATTCGTAAGCTTTGATTCCAGTATATGCTTGAATTCTTCTGACACCAGCGCTGACTGCTGATTCACTTTCGATGACAAACATATTGATTTCAGAGGTGTTACTTACATGCATACCACCGCAGAATTCAACGCTATCGCCCATGGTGACAACTCTGACACTATCTCCATATTTTTCAGAGAATAAGTGCATAGCATTGAGTTTCATTGCTTCTTCTTTAGACATGATTTGACAGGTGACTGGATAAGAAGCAAAAATCATCTCATTGACTTTTCTTTCAACTGCATTGATCTGGTCGGCTGTCAATTTTTCTTCAGCATTGAAATCAAAGTGAAGTCCGTTATCATCATAGAAAGCACCTTCTTGGTGGATTTCGCTTGAGATGATGTCTTGAAGAGCTTTTTGAAGTAAGTGAGTTGCTGAGTGATTCTTTCTGACAAGTGATCTCTTTTTGAAATCTGGAACTTGGGAAAGAACATCATCCATATGGATTTCTCCATATAACACTTTGATATGAAGCAAGTGTTGTCCGTGGTTACTTGGATTGCAAGCTGTTACTTCAGCTTCAAAATCTTTAGAACGGATATATCCAGTATCGGCGATTTCACCACCCATTTCAGCATAGAAATTAGTCTTTTCAAAGACAACATCACCTTCATCATCGATAGATTCCACTTTGCATCCATCTTTGAATAATCCGATGACCTTGCTATCGACAATTATATCATCATAAATGAATTCACTTGGAGTGACAAAATCGATCAAGTCTTTACTTTGTAAACCGAATGATTGACGATCTCCTCTGCTCTTTCTTGCTAATTCTTTAGATTCTTCTAAAAGTTTTTGATAGCCTTCTTCATCGATTTTCTTTCCATAATCTAATGTGATTTCTTTTGTGAGCTCATATGGGAAACCGAAAGTATCAGAAAGTCTAAAGGCATCCTCGGCAAGAAGGGTGTCTCCATCCTTTTTGAGGTATTCAGAGAGCATCTTTTCACCATTTTTCAAAGTAGAAGCGAATTTATTCTCTTCATTTTGAATCATCTTCATAGTTCTTTCTTGATGTTCTTTAAGATATGGGTAGAAGTGTTCCATATTTTTAGTGACTACTGGAACAAGATTGGCTAAAGTTCCTGCTTTAAGTCCTAAGGTTTGAGCGTATCTAGATGCACGTCTTAAAAGTCTCTTTAAGACATAACCTCTACCATCATTTGAAAAGACTGCACCATCGGCAAGAGCGAAGGTGATAGAACGAATATGATCGGCGATAACTCTATATGCGAGTTTATATTTTCCTTCATATGGATATTTAGCATCATGTTGAATGTATTCAATGTATGGCATGAATAAATCAGTTTCAAAATTGGTTTCAGCATCTTGCATAATGCAAGCTAATCTTTCAAGACCAGCACCGGTATCGATATTCTTTTGTGGTAATTGCTTATAATCTTTTCTATCAACTCCTGGCATAGAATTGTATTGTGAGAAGACAATATTCCACAATTCGATATAACGGTCATTATCCAAATCATCTTTGAGAAGTTTGAGTCCTAAATGTTCTGGATCCCATTTTTCACCGCGGTCATAATTGATTTCAGTATCAGGTCCGCATGGTCCTTCACCGATTTCCCAGAAATTGTGAACACTTGGAATCATGTTTTCTTCTGGAATTCCACATTTAACCCATAAATCATGGGTTTCTTTATCATCTGGGTAATAGGTTATATATAACTTATGTGGATCAAGTCCATAATATTTATCGCTTGTTAAAAGTTCATAAGCCCACGGTATTACTTCATTTCTAAAATAATCACCGATAGAAAAATTACCCATCATTTCAAAGAATGTATGATGTCTTGCTGTGTGTCCAACATTATCGATATCGTTGGTTCTAATACACTTTTGAGCGTTGGTAATTCTTCTGTGCTTTGGTGTTAAAGTACCATCAAAATACTTCTTTAAGGCAGCAACACCAGCATTGATCCAAAGAAGGGTAGGATCATTGTTAGGAACAAGGGAAGCACTCGGTTCAATATAATGTCCATGATCTTTAAAGAAATTAAGCCAAGTATCACGGATTTCATCGCTAGTCATTTTACGCATAATAAAATCTCTCCTATTAATAAATAAGCTTTAAGATTATACTACAAAATAGAAGTTGTAGTTAAATATATATAAATATTAAAAAACGCACCACCGAAGCAGTGCGAAAAATTCAAGATTGATATTTTATTTGCAAAGGAAGAGGTGATTGAAAAGTAAGACCCAAACTAAGTCAACCCAACCGAGGATGAGACCGAACAAACTTAAGATAGCGCCTAAGATGTTTTCGACAGTTGGCTTTTCAAGGACTGCAGTGACACGAACAAAGACTTCAACTACCCAGTTGACAAATGGGATGAGAAGAAGGATGATTTGAACGAGTCTAGATTGTTTGTTAAACCAAGACATTTAAATACCTCCGAGTATTTTTCAAAAAAAATTATATATTAAGGCTCAATAAAATAAAAGAAAAAAATTCTTTAAAATAAACTTTTTTAAAATGGTTTACAAGTGTAAATTTTTAAAATTATTTTCTCTTCAAACCAACACTGAAAGCTTTAGCAACTAAATCGCCTATGACATGATAGCTAGAATCGATGCTGCTATAAGTTATAAGATTTGCTTTGCTATAATCAATTTTACCGTTATCATCAATCAAATCTTCTTTTACAGAGATATTTTTAATCTTTCCATAAACTTCAAAATCGCCATTTTCAGTTGCAATTCTTTCAAGTTCACATTCCATAGTGATCGGTAAATCTTCAATAACAGGAGCAAAGACAAATTCACTCTTAGTTGCTTTCCATCCAGTTTTATCAAATTTTTCTTTATCATCTTTGTATGAGACTATTCCGACATAATCACCAGTCTCAACATTTTTAGAATCACAATAGCTGACACAAAAAGCTTTATTTCTCAAGATATTCTCGCTTGTCTTATGATTTTTTGTGAGTTCGAGAAGAACGACATCACTATCTTCCATAGTTCCCCAAGCTGCTGTCATACAGTCAACACTATTATCTTCATTATAGGTAGAAATGATAAGCACTGGCATTGGGAAATGCATTCCACCGGGTTTATAATTTTTTCTCATTGAGAAAACCTCCATTTTTATTTCAATTTTACTCTTTAAGAAATTTGAAAACAACAAATTGTTATAAATTAATTTCCTTGCTTAAAAGAGAAGAAATTTTTATAATATTTTCATTAAATGGTAATAATATTTTATGGTCATAAAAGTAGCTATTGTTGAAGATGAAGAAATCGCATATAGCAATTTAAAAGATATGCTTTTAAAAAATGCTAGAGAAAAAAATCGCGAATATATGATTCGTTATTTTAAAGATGGCATCGAATTTTTAAATTCTTCAAATTTCGATTTTGATATCGTCTTTATGGATATCAATATGCCAAATATGAACGGATTAGAAACTGCTAAAAAAATGCGCCAATTAAATTCTGAGTGCTATCTATTTTTTGTGACTGATTTAGCTCAATATGCAATCAAAGGATATGAAGTAGATGCAATTGATTATATTGTTAAGCCTGTTATTTACGACCATTTAAAAACTAGACTTGACAAAGTTGTAGCTCTTTTAGAAGAAAAACAAAACGAACCAAAAATCACTATCAAAGTAGAAGAAGGTCTCATCGCTTTAAAAGCATCAAATATCAAATATATCGAAATCATGGATCACAGACTTTATTTCCATACTGATAAAGGTGTTTTAAATAATTATGGAAGTTTGAGTGAGATTGAAAAATCACTTCCTTCCAGTGATTTTGTTAGATGTAATCATTGTTATTTAGTCAATTTAAAATATGTCACTGCTATCGATAAATTCACTGTATGTCTTGGAGAAGAAAAACTTCAAATCTCTCGCACAAAGAAAAAAGCGTTTATCGAAGCTTTCACTGAATATTTAGGAAAACATAGCTGATGAATATTTCTTTAGAAAATTATTTCAATTTATTAGTCACTGCTGAAAATATCGCTTTTCTATTGTTTTTTTCATGGAATTTTAAAAAGAAAAATCTTTTTTGGTTACGTTTTATAATTTGTTTTTTATGTTCGATAACTATCGGATTTTTATCTCAAAGCATCGATATCACTTCCCATCCTGTCATTTCGATGTCTTCAACTTATATCATCGTCTTTTTAACTCTTCCGATAACAAGTTTAATATGTTTTGATATTCCTTTTTCTTCTTCATTATTTTTAAGCGTTATCTCATATAGTTTTAGACATATGATTTATTTATTTTGGCAACTGATTTCATATTTTTTAAGAGATATTTTCAAAGTTGACTTCTCTAGTTTCTCTTATTGGTGGATCATTCTTGCCATCGCTTCTTTTACTATATATCTTCCTTTTGCAATTCTTCTTTATTCAAGAATAAAAAAATATCCAAATGTTGCCTTACCTTCATACACTATCATCTTAACTTCTTTCTTCTCTCTTATCATCACAATCATCTTGAATATCTTTGCTCTTTCATATAACGGAATCAAAAATTTACCGCTATCACTTCCTTATATTTTGAATATCTTCGCATTTATCTCCTCATTTTTAATCATTCGTATGCTTTTAGGAAACGTTAAACAGAGCGAATTAGAGAGTGAAATCATCGCAATCAACGAACTTAGACATCAAGAAGAAAAACAGTATGAAATGTCAAAAGAGAGCATTGATTTGATCAATATCAAATGTCATGACTTAAGACATCAGATAAGAAGTCTTTCTAAAAACAACAGCACTATCAATAAAGAAGAATTAGAAAACATCGAAAAAGCTATCAGAATTTATGATACTAAGATGAAAACTGAAAATGCATCTCTTGATATCATCTTACAAGAAAAATCGCTTATCTGTGGTAAAAATCAAATCACATTTGACTGTATCATCGATGGAAAACAATTGAATTTTATCAAAGAGAGCGATATTTACTCTCTCTTTGGAAATATCATCGACAACGCTATCGATTCTTGTTTAAAAATAAATAATCCTGATAAAAGAACCATAACCCTAAAGATTAAAAGAATAGCTAATGGTGTTTTTTGCTATGAAGAAAATCCAACTCAAAGCAAAATATCGTTCAAAGATGGATTACCAATTTCGACTAAAGGTGATAACAGATATCACGGATTCGGTATGAAATCAATTTTGAATATTGTCAACTTCTATCATGGTACTTTGAAGATCAAAGTCGAAAATGAAAGATTTTGTCTTTCAATCTTTTTTCCTGAAAAGAACAATTGATATGAGCGATTATCGAAACTATTTTATTTTTTTCTATCAAAAGTGAATAACTTTCGAGCATTTTATAAAAAGATATTTATAAAAAGTTGAAGTTATTGTTTCGAATGATTAAAATAATCAAGAATAAAGAAAGGACTTATTCACAAATGTTAGTAAATGCTTCTCGTATGCTTAGACTTGCAAAGTCTGGCCATTATGCTGTTGGTCATTTTAACACCAACAATCTCGAATGGACAAAAGCCATTCTCACAACTGCTCAAGAATTAAATTCTCCAGTCATCATCGCAACCTCTATGGGTGCTGGAAAATACATGGGTGGTTATAAAACAGTTGCTGCTTTAGTCAAAGCTTTAGATGAAAGCTTAGGAATCACTGTTCCAGTCGCTTTACATCTCGATCATGGTAATTATGATGCTGCTAAGGCTTGCGTCGCTGCTGGTTATACTTCAATCATGTTCGATGGTTCCGCTCTTCCATTTGAAGAAAATGTCTTAAAGACAAAGGAACTTGTCAACTTAGCTCATGATAAAGGTCTTTCTATCGAAGCAGAAGTCGGTGCTATCGGTGGAACTGAAGATGGTATCACTGCTGATGGTGAAGTCGCTGATCCAGAAGAATGCAAAAAGATCGCTGCTTTAGGTGTCGATTTCTTAGCTGCTGGTATTGGAAACATCCATGGTATCTATCCAGAAGATTGGAAAGGATTACATTTCGATGCTTTAGATGCTATCAACAAAGCCACTGGAAATATGCCACTTGTTTTACACGGTGGAACTGGAATCCCAGATGATCAAATTGTTCACGCCATCAAAGATGGTATCTCCAAAATCAATGTCAACACTGATTGCCAATTAGTCTTTGCTGATGCTACTATCAAATATTGTGCAGCTGGCAAAGCTGATCCAACTGCTGATAACAAGGATAAGGGCTATGATCCAAGAAAGCTCCTTAAGCCAGGTTATGAAGCAATCAAGGCTAAAGTTGCCGAAAAGATCAAATTATTTGGTTCCGAAGGCAAGGCTGACGAATTCTTCAAGTTCTAAAAACTATACTAGAGGAGGCATGTCCTCCTCTTTTCTTATTGATTTTATTCAAGAAAAGTAAGATAATCATTTCGTTAAGGAGGGAAAACCATGGAGTTTTGTACAGCTGTTGATAAATTCCCATATGTAGCAAATGTCTTATTAGCCATTTTCTTCCCTATTATTCATTTGATTTATGCCATCATCTTCGATGTCATCAAGAATAATATGGTAGCCGTAGTATTAGATATCTTATCTTTTGCTTTCTTTGGTGTCATTTTCTACGTTTTAAACTTGGTTTACGTCATCGCTTATAAGAAAGTCTTCGCTTTCTCATATTTGGTAAAAAAATAAGTTTTAAAATCAAAAAGCATCTAACAATCAGTATTTATGATATGAGGGTTAGATGCTTTTTATTTGGGATATTATTAAACTGTTTTTTGCTCTGTTTTGTTTCTTCTTTTGAAGACATAGATATATAAAATTACAGAAACTATCAAAGCGACTGTCTCAGTGATTGGGAATGACATCCAAACACCGATTTCATTATAGAAATGAGATAAAATAAGCGCAGGAATGATTATGAATAAATACCTTATCAATGAGATTATAAGAGATGGCCAGCCTTTTGATAAAGCTTCAAAGACACCGCTTATCAAATACGGAAACGCAGAAATTATAAATCCAATACAGATAATTCTCAGCGCTATTGCTCCATTTTTAATAGTGGACTCATTTTTTGAAAACAAAGATATCAAGTGAGTTGGTATCAGCAAGAATAATGCAGTACCAATCACCATGACAATCAATGAAATTATCAAAGAATAGATTACAATTTTATCAACTCTTTTATATTCTTTCGAACCTTCATTATAACTGATAAGTGGTCTTATTCCTTGTACAAGGCCGCTGACAATAAAGAATAAAAAACTTTGTAGTTTATAATAAACACCGAGAATTAAAACAAAGCTTGAATCATATTTGGAAAGTATCGCATTCAAAGCGATGATCATAAAAGAAGGTAAAGCGAGATTTAACGATGAAGAAAAACCGACACAATATAATTTCTTTAAGATATTCTTTTCCCCTTTAGCTTTAAATGAGATTTTGATTTGAAGCTTGCAAATTGCAAATATCAAAATATATCCTAAAAGAGAAATAATTAGAGAAATACCAGTAGCTAAAGCAGCACCTTTAACTCCCATATTTAGGACTAAAATGAATACTGGATCAAGAATTATATTTGTAACAGCACCTACTGCCATTGCAATCATAGTCGTTATCATCTTCCCTTGACATTGAAGAATCTTCTCTAATGCCATAGAAACAGTGATACAAGGAGCGAAGATACATACTATATAAAAATAATCAAGACCATCTTTGATGATTTCTTCATCAGATGTGAATAATGATAAAAAAGTTTTTGCAAATAACAAGGAGAAAATAGCTAGAATCACACCGTGAATTATCGCAACAATAAGTCCTTTTGTCGCACAGTGATTTGCTTTTTCAAGATCACCAGATCCAAAATAAAACCCAGCTAAAGAAGCGGTTGCAACACCAAAACCGATACCAAAAGCATTAGGTAAATATTGAAGTGGATAAATAAGCGACACTGCTGTCATCGCTTTTTCACTTACCATAGCCACGAAAAAACTGTCAACCAAATTGTAAAGACCATTTATGATCATAGAAATTACAATTGGAAAAGACATCTTAAAAATTAAACCTAAAATGTTATTTTGTTTCATAGATGCATTATCCATATATTTTACCCTCCATAAACGTATAATGCGTTGTGGCGAAAAGAAATATATGAAAAATCCACATCAATTTTCAAAAATTATTATATCAACGAAGACATAAAATGAAAAGATTTTTTTAACTTTAAACTATTAAAAATTTCTCACCCCATAAGGATGAGAAATATAAATTCATTTGGTCAAATCAACAAATTCGCAATCGATGATCGATTTAAAATCTAAAGGATTGACTTCGACTTGATATCCCCTTTTTCCACCGCTTACCATGATAGTATCAAAAAGTATTGCTGTTTCATCAAAGAATGTCTTGAATTCTTTTTTCATTCCAATAGGTGAACAACCACCGTGTACATAACCAGTGAGTGGTAGCAATTCTTTTTGAGGTATCAATTCAATATTCTTTTCATTTGCGGCTTTAGCTGCTTTCTTCAAATCCAACTCTGAAAGAACCGGAATTACAAAGACATAGTGAGTCTTTGATTTGCTCACACAGACAAGTGTTTTGAATACTTTTTCAGGATCTTGGGATAAGATCTCAGCAACTTCTTTTCCTGAGACTGCTTTTTCAGGGTCATAAACATGTTCTTTATATATGATACCTTTTTGTTCAAGAACACGCATGACATTTGTTTTTTCAATATTATTTTTACTCATTGCTGATTGTCTCTTTAAGAATGATTTCATCGATATTTTTAACACCATTTAAAAAATCTATCGCTCTCATCTTCTTTTTCCCCGGTCTTTGAAGTTCTTCAATTTTGACTTGCCCAAAACTCAATTGTAATACCAATTCTTTTTTGCTAGGTCTGATAAGTGCTCCAATATCTTTTTCAACTTTGTCGCTATAATAACTAGCTTTATATATTTTCAATATTTCTTTCTTGTTGAATAAGTATCCACCTGGAGTTTCACTCAATGATCTAACTTGATTGATGAAATCATTTGGAGTTGAATCAAGTTTTAAAATCTCTTCTTCTTTCTTGATAGTTGGACAAAAGCTGACTAAATTAACATCTTGTTTAATACCAATGAGTTTGTTATCAAAATACTCTGGCAGTTTTTCTTTTACAAGTTCTAATCCAGCTACACTTAATTTATCTGCTAAGGATGTGTAATTATCATCGCTAATTATCTCGACTATATTGACAGCATAAACATCCCCAGCATCCATTTCATGAATCATTTCCATAAGAGAAACACCAGTCTCTTTATCTCCATTTCTTAAAGCGTATTGAATAGGAGCTGCTCCTCTATACTTAGGAAGAAGAGAAGCATGAAGATTGAGTGGTTTATATTTTGAAAGTGATAAAACTTCATCTGAAATCATTTGACCATAGGCAAAGGTCAAAAGAAGATCTGGCTTTAAATCTTCAATAAATTTAAAATCTTTATTCAATTTATGTGGTTTATGTAATGGAAGGTCATATTCCATTGCAACCTTAGCAACATCAGAAGGTTCTACTTCATTATTTCTTCCTCTGATTTTATCTTCTTTAGTTATGACTCCGACGATATTAAATCCGTATTCAATCATACCTTTTAAACATTTTGCGGCGATAGCTGGTGTTCCTAAAAATATAATTCTTTTATCAGTCATAATTTCATCTCCTATAATTTTTTCGTTTATTATGGTATCATAATTTATTGTCGGAGGTTAGTGGAATGCCGAATTTATTGATAGATTCTTTTTTTGAAGGAATCAATTTAGATGGTAG
>CAVEQA010000004.1:33709-34365 GCA_963617725.1 Paludibacteraceae bacterium | reverse complement strand
GTCACATTCTCTTCTTCGTCATCTATAAAGACATAAAGTTTCATGATGTCCTCCTTACAATTAAAGACTATAATCCTTATTCATAAAAAATACATAAATTTAAGGTGAAAGGTATATTTTATAAGTTGAATGGTTTACGAAGTCTATCTTCGATGTTTATAATAGCAAAGATAATTTTTCTATATCAATAAGGAGTCTGAATTATGAAATTAAATATCAAAGCCTTTAATGAACTATCCGCTATGGACTTATATAAAATCTATAAAGCAAGAATGGAGGTTTTTGTCGTTGAACAAAATTGTCCATACCAAGATATTGATAATATTGATTTGAACTCCTTTCATATTTGGTTAGAAGATGAAAATGGTGATGTTGTCGCTTATTGTAGAGCTATTCCAACTGGTATTTCATATAAAGAGGAAGCATCTATTGGTAGAGTAATCTGCTTAAAAAGAAGATGTGGATACGGGACTGTTATTGTCAAAGAAGCCATTAGGGTTGTAAAAGAAAAATTTGATACGGATAAAATAAAAATAGGAGCTCAGTTATATGCCAAGCCATTTTATGAAAATATCGGATTTGTTCAAGTATCGGATCCATATTTAGAAGATGGAATTTTACATATTAAGATGATTTTAAATACAAAAAAATGAATG
>CAVEQA010000004.1:0-33699 GCA_963617725.1 Paludibacteraceae bacterium | reverse complement strand
TTAAATTGTAATTTTAAAATTTAATAAAATTATCATTTCATTAGAAAATAATAAGTCTATAATTTTGTTGCATAAAAAATACCCTTACTTTTTGTGACTGAATGGAGGCATACATAAGGTAAAGAAATGGCACGAAAAATTCTTGAGTTAAAAGGCGTTAGAAAAGCCTATGGAGATAATGTCATCTTAGGCAATCTCAATCTCTCAATCAACGAGAATGAATTTGTTACTTTTTTAGGACCGTCGGGATGTGGTAAAACAACTACTTTAAGAATTATTGCCGGATTTGAGACTATGCAAGAAGGCCAGCTTTTACTTGATGGTGTTGAGATTCAAAACTTACCATCACATAAAAGACCTATCAATACAGTTTTTCAAAAATATGCTTTATTTCCTCATTTAAATGTCTACGATAATATCGCATTTGGTTTAAGAAATAACATATATTCTAATGTTTATGATATTGGAATGATGGATTTGATGGAAGAAAATGGATTTGATGAAGAAGAGATAAGTCAAATATCTAAAAAATGTTCTTTGATAGAAAAACCAAATGATGTAAAGAAATACATCATCGAATATTTAAAAGATAAATCGCTATATTATAAATTTGAATCAGCAATCACTGATGAAATCAAAGTTAATAAATATAAAACTTTTGGTGACGCTAAAAATAAAATTGCTGAATTATTGAATTCATATAACCTTACTATTTCTTTAGATTTTTCATCAGATGAAAAAATCAAAAAAGTTGTAAAAGAAATATTAGAACAAATATCTAAGGAAGATATCTGTTTTGATATGATTCAAAAAATCTCAGATCGAAGATTTAAAGAAAATGTCATCAAACAAGAAGTTACTAACGCACTCAAGATTGTCAATCTTGAAGGCTATGAAGAAAGAGATATTTCATCATTATCTGGTGGACAAATGCAACGTATTGCAATTGCAAGAGCAATTGTCAATAAACCGAGAATTTTACTCTTAGATGAACCACTTTCAGCTTTGGATTTAAAACTCAGAAAAGCGATGAGACTTGAACTGAGAGAAATGCAAAGAAAGTTAGGAATCACTTTCATCTTTGTCACTCATGATCAAGAAGAAGCGATGGTAATGTCAGATACTATCGTAGTTATGAATGGTGGTGAAATTGAACAGATGGGAAGACCTGAAGATATCTACAATACTCCTGTCAATCGTTTTGTAGCTACCTTTATCGGTGAAGCCAATATGTTCAGAGGTGTTTATTCAGCACCAAAGAGACTTGATTTTTTAGGTAAGACATTTAAAGTATCTGCTAATAACTTTAAACCAAACGATAAGATATATGTTATTGTTGAAAGACCTGATTTCGATATTTGCTCTTTAGATGTTGCAAAACTTATTGGTACAGTTGAAAAAGTAACATTCGATGATTCAAAATATGAAATGGATGTTAAAATTGATGATAAAATCGTCAAGATCGAATCTGATGATAAATATCCTGTCGGAACTCAAATCGGTCTCACAATAGCTCCTGGTAATATCTATTGCGAAGATATCAGTGAAAATAAAGCTAAATTATTAGCAAACTATGAAAATGGAAATTTGATAGAAGGTGTTTATCTTGGAAATCAAAACGTTTCATTTTTAGGCCAAAAATTTAAAACCTATATGACAACATTCATTCCGGGTGAAGTTGTTGATATTGTCATTCGTCCTGAGGATTTTGATCTTGTCTTAGATGATCCTGATTCAGCTATTATTCAAGGTGTTGTAACAAAGACTGCGTTCACAGGTGTCAATTTCAATCTTTGGATCAATTGCAACGGGCATATTTTGATGGTTCAAGATTATCAAAATGTAGAAGTTGGTGAGAAAATTGGACTTAAAGTTGATTTCTATGAAATCCATATGATGAAAGTTGAAGATAGTGAACAACCTGAGAATATCAGAAATATGAGACAAAAAATCAGAGAAGAGATGTTACTAGAAAAGGAGAATGAGGAAGATGAAAAGATTTAAGTATCTTGCGATTCCTTATTTGGTTTGGTTGATATTTTTAGTTGTTTTTCCAATCATTTTGATGGTCATTTTGACATTTATGAAAAGCAATGGCATGGACTTTTCCAATGCTCAAGCCAGTTTTGATGCTTATTATAGATTGGCTGATGTCTCAATTTTAAAAGCTCTTTGGAATTCATTAGTTGTGGCTTTCTTCACCGTTGTTATTTGTATCATTTTAGGATATCCAGTCGCTTATTTCATCTCCTTCTCACATTTGAAAAATAAGATGATGTTCTTACTTCTTCTCATTTTACCGATGTGGTCGAACTCAATGCTCAGAATTGTTTCTTGGCTTAGATTGTTTTCAACTGATGGCTTAAGTGCTTTGAATCTTATCGGAACTAATGCTGCTGTTATATTTGTCACTGTGACTACTTATCTTCCATTTATGATCTTCCCTATTTATACAGTTTTAGAAAAAATGGATAGATCAGTGATCGAAGCTAGTAAAGATTTAGGTGTTCCTCCGGTTCAGACCTTCTTTAAGGTTACATTACCATTGTCGTTGAATGGAGTATCATCAGGTATCATCATGGTATTCCTTCCTTCGGCAACTGGTTTTGCAATTTCTCAAACAATTGGACAAGGAAAGGTCAGATTGATTGGTAACTTGATTCAATCAGTGTTTGAAAAGAACAATTACAATTTCGGATCGCTTCTTTCAATATTTGTCTCAATTGTCATCATCTTGCTTGTTTTAGTTTTTAATCATCTTCAAAGTGGAAAGAGGAAAAAGGTATGCTAGAGAAAAATAATATTGGACACATTCTTTTTTCGATCTTTAAAATCATCTTTGTATTTTTAGTCTTCTCTTCGATGTATATTCCACTCTTTGTCATCATCTATCAAGCTTTTAATGCAACTGCCAATTCTATCTCTCCACTGCAATGGGGTGGATTCACTTTGAACAATTTCAAAGAGATATTCACAAACAAGCAGTTGTATACTTCAATTTTGGATTCTTTATTAGTTTCCTTATGGGCTACTTTTATCTCAACATTTGCAGGATTATTTATTTCAATCGGTTTAAATGCTCTCGATAAAAAAGCTAGAAAAGCGATGGATTTCTTAAATGAAATTCCGATGCTAAATTCTGAAATTGTCACTGGTATTTCCATTATGATTGTCTTCTCTTTGCTCAAGCCGTTGATTCCTAATATATTCGGTTTTACAACGATGCTCATCGCTCATATTTTCTTCACTCTTCCATATGTCATCTTGATGATTTTACCAAAACTTGAACAGACAGATGAATCATTGTATGAAGCTGCAAGAGATTTAGGTTGTCCGCCTTGGAAGGCATTAGTCAAAGTTGTCATTCCTTCTCTTTCAACATCAATATTGATGGGTGCTTTGATTTCTTTCACCTTATCAATCGATGATTTTGTCATCTCATTTTATACTCAAGGTAATGGTTTCTCCAATTTCTCAAATTATGTGTATTCTTCCTATACTAAGAGAAATTTCTCAGCTGGAAGTTATGCGTTCAATGCTCTTTTGACATTCATCACATTAGCTATCGTTCTTCTTGTTTCTTTAAAAATCAATAAGAAAAAGAAAGGAAGTAAACAAAAATGAAAAAGATTATCGCGGCTTTTTCTGCTTTGGTTTTATTCACTATTTTCGCAGTCTCTGTTTTGATGACACCAAATAACATTCTTTATTTCCTCAATTGGGGTGAATACATCGATCATTCTTTGATTGAAAAGTTCCAAAAAGAATATCACTGTCAAGTCATTGAAGAAACAGTCACTTCTTCTGAAGCTATGTATCAAAAAATAACATCAAACACTACCGAATATGATGTGGCAATTCCAGGAGATTATACTGTGCATCAACTTTATAATGAAGGAAAGTTGAAACAGATGAAGGTTGATGATTCTAATTATAAATATCTATCATCTTATAAAACCATGTTCAATTCATCATTATCTAACATTATGAAAACATATATGGTTAATGATGAAAATAACGAATTCAATTCTTATTATATGCCATACTTCTGGGGTGCTTATTCTATTTTGTACAATAGCCAAAAAGACGATGTTCAAGAAGTTATTGAAAACAATGGATTTGCAAGTTTTTATGATCGTGGTCTATTCAAAGAAGATGTCAAAATAGGTATGTATTCAACAGCTCGTTGGATTGTTTCTTCTTATTTATTATCTAAAGGATTAGATCCAAATATCACTTCCTATGATGGAAAGAAAGAGAATGATTTTGATTCAGAATTGAAATCGGATATCATTAAAAGTTTAAAAGAAATAAAATTTGATGAATTCGGAGATGATTCTTTGAAAAGAAATGTCGCAAATGGAACACTCGATTTTTGTTATACCCAACTAGGAGATTTCTTTGATACTCTTTATTTGCTTTGCAGTGAATCAAAAGTTCAAAATGAAAATTTCAATGTATATATACCAAATACAACTGCTTGTTTCTTTGATTCTATGGTGATTCCTACTACTTGTCAAAATGAAACATTAGCAAATGCCTTTATCAATTTCATGATGAATCCTGAGAACGCCTATCAAAATGCAAGAACCATCGGATATTCACCAACATTGAAAGAAGTTGATGAATTATTCATCAAAAATGCAGATGAAGGTGAGATGTATTATGAAGATAGCGATAATTCACTGAGTTTAAAAGAATTCTTGAATAAATATCCGATGTATTTAAATCCGTTGTATAATTCAAAGAACGTTTATTTACTAGAACCAAAATCAAATGATTATTTGACAACTTGTGAAACTATCTTTAACAATTTGGCTTAAAATATGATACAATTGTTCATTGAGGTTAAAAAAATGGAATTAATTAAAAAATCTTTAGGAAAATGGATTACCAATGTCTTGGTTTTTGTCGTTGGAATCCTTTGCATCGTTTCCGGTGCAACTTATGGTTCATCATCTTCAATCGATTCGATGAACGCAATTTCGATGGTCTTAGGCATCACTCTTATCGTCGTTTCAAGCATTTCTTTATTTGCTTCTTTGATTTTATTATTCATCACAAAGAAAAGTTTGATGTCATCAAGTGTTGTCTCAGGACTTCTCTTATCAGTAGGTATTTGGTTTGTCACAACAAAAACAGTTGGAACTTTGATCAATTTAACTCTTTCATTCATTCCGATTGTCATGATTGTCTTGGGTGCTATTCTTCTTGCTGATTGTCTTTACGGATTCTTTTTCTTCTTCCGTTATAAAGAAGTCAAACAAAAAATTGCTCCAACAATCGTTATGACTCTTGTCGCATTATTTGCAATCATCTTCGGATCATTATGTTTAGTTACAAAAGACGGAAATCCAATCATCGGATATAATGTCCAACTCATCATTCTCGGTATCATTTTGATGCTTGAAGCTGTTCTTCAAATCTTATCGACATTCGTCGGTGTGACTGCAATTAAAGCCTTGAATTCCTAATAATTAAAAAACTATTACAAGATAAGTGTTTTGCTTATTCGTAATAGTTTTTTTTCTTAGTTATTTAAAGGAGATAAGACGATTTGATTGGTCTCTCTTGTCTTTTTCATCAAAATGATTCTTTGATTTGAAGAACCACGGTAATTCAAAGATACATCCTTCAAATCTTCGATGTATTGACCATCGACAAGAACATCGATGTTATCTAATATCTCATCTGTAAATTCACCATATCTTTTTCCGCCTGGTAATAAATCTTCGTAAAGAAAGCCGGTGTAAATCCATATGGTTTTATTTTTGATTGCTTTGACTTTCTTTATAAGTGAGATAATGCCTTCTTGATTTTGAAATTCCATAGGCTCACCTCCGAGAATTGTCAGCCCATCATAATATGGCTTTTCAAGTTCGAGAAGTATCGCTTTTTCTATCTTATCGTCGTACAGATGTCCGTAATTGAAATCCCATGTTTGTTTTTGAAAACAAAACGGGCAGTGATTAGTACATCCCGAAACAAATACGCTGAGACGAAAACCAATTCCGTTAGCAACATCGGATTTGATGATTTGACCTATGTGCATAAACCCACCTCTTTATAAAATCCCTTTGCAATGCAAAGGGATGATTTTTATTCTTTATCTTTGTTATCTTCTACTTCGTAAGTTTGAACGGAAACATGAAGAACACGATCTTGAATTTCTTGAGTTCTTCCTTGATTCCAAAATTGAGTTCCGATATATCCACAAGTTCTTCTTGCAACATGCATCTTACTCTGTTCACGATTTCCACATTTTGGACATTCCCAAACTAGTTTTCCAGTCTGGTCTTTGACAATTTTTATTTCGCCAGTGAATCCGCAAACTTCGCATACATCGCTTTTAGAATTGAGCTCGGCATATAAGATAGTGTTGTAGATATGTTTTAATATCGCCATAACAGCTGGAATATTATTTGTCAAATTAGGAACCTCAACATAACTCACAGCACCACCAGGTGATAATTTTTGGAATTCAGATTCCTTGCTGAGTTTATCAAAAGCAGAGATATTTTCTCTGACATTGACATGATAGGAATTGGTGATGTAGTTATGATCAGTCACTCCTTTGATGAATCCAAATCTCTTTTGTAAACATCTTGCGAACTTATAAGTTGTTGATTCAAGAGGCGTTCCATAAACGGAATAGTCGATATTTTCTTCTTTCTTCCATTTAGTGCAACAGTCATTCAATAACTGCATGACTTCTAATCCGAATTTTTTACCTTCTTCTGAAGTGTGAGATTGTCCGGTCATATAATAGACGCATTCAGCAAGTCCAGCATATCCTAAAGAGATAGTTGAATATCCATCGTAAAGTAATTTGTCGATGGTTTCTCCTGGCTTTAATCTTGCTAAAGCACCATCTTGCCATAAAATTGGTGCGACATCACTTGGAGTACCTAATAATCTTTCATGACGGATTCTAAGTGCTTTATGACACAATGCTAATCTAGCATTGAAAATGGACCAGAATTTTTCCATATTTTTACCAGATGAACAAGCGACATCAACTAAATTGATGGTGACAACACCTTGATTGAAACGTCCGTAATAACGATGTTTTCCTGGAACATAATCTAAGGCATGAGATATATTTCCAACGCCATTATCAGTGAATCTATCAGCAGTTAAAAAGCTTCTACATCCCATACATGGGAAACAATCGCCTTTTAATTCTAATGCTTTTTTTTCAGAGATATAATCTGGAACCATTCTCTTAGCTGAACACTTAGCAGCAAGTTCAGTCAAATAATAGTATTCACTTCCTTCTTCGATATTATTTTCTTGAAGAACATAAATCAATTTAGGGAATGCAGGTGTGATATAGGCTCCTGTTCTATCTTTGACACCGAGAATTCTTTGCTTCAGCATGACTTCGATGATCATGGCTAAATCTTTTCTGGTTTGTCCTTCAGGTACTTCGTTCAAATATAAAAAGACAGTTACAAAAGGAGCTTGTCCATTAGTTGATTGTAAGGTTATCAATTGATATTGAATAGTCTGACATCCGCTTTCAACTTCTTTTCTGACTTCTTTTTCAACTAATTCATTGAATTTTTCTTCATCAGCAACGATGCCAGTTTCTAAAAATTCTTCTTTGAATCTCTTAGCAATCTTTTTTCTGCTAGTATCAATAAAAGGAGCTAAGTGAGACATTGTGATTGTCTGTCCACCATATTGACTAGAAGCTACTTGAGCGACAATTTGACTTGCGACAGTGCAGGCGGTCAAGAAAGAATGAGGAGTATCGATATGAGTTCCACTGATACAAGTTCCGTTTTGGAGCATATCCTCTAAATTCACCAAATCGCAATTGTGCATGTGTTGAGCGAAGTAATCAGCATCATGGAAATGAATGATACCTTCTTTATGAGCCATACAAATATCATCAGGAAGAAGATATTTGTTGGTGTAGTATCTACTCCATTCGCCAGCCATATAATCTCTTTGAACAGAAAGAATGGTTGGATTTTTATTGGAGTTTTCTTGTTTTACTTCTTCATTATCTCTTTCAACAACACCGGAAATCTTTTGGTCGATATCGCTCATCTTTCTATCTTCGTTATGTTTATAACGATAGGTTATATAAAGACGTGCGACTTTATACTTTCCAGAGCTCATCAAAGCATCTTCGACTTTGTCTTGAATTTCTTCAACTGAAAGATCTCTTCCAGCATTAGTTGCATCTTTCATAATGCCGTAAGCTATCATATTTATTTGTTCTTCAGTAAGACGTTCAGAAACAATACCTTCTTCATTATTAGCTTTACGGATAGCACTGGCGATTTTAATCCTATTAAAAGGAACGCGTTCACCAGAACGTTTCATAACACAAATTTTTGGGTCTTCAATACTCATGTTCCCATCTAGAGTTTCATCATAATACATCATAGCAATACACCTCCAGAGAACTAAATGACATTAACGTCAATCAATTTTCAACGAATTTCTTAATCATTATAAGTTAAAAAAAATGTAATTACATTATGAAAATTTTATGAAACATAATGACAATTTTAAATTGTTGAAATTGTTTCTTCATTAAAATAGAAATTCTAAGGAAAATATAATAATAATTGAGTATTTAAAATATATAAAAATGGTATTAAAAAATTTTTTGATGATTTTTACCACATAAAATGTTAGTTATATCTAATAATTAAGCATTTCAAAAATATTAGACAATAATTAAGAAAATGCGCAATAATCATAGAAAGATTTGCAATATTACATATGTACAATATAAAAAATAAAATAGTTAAAAGAATTAATAATTAGAACAGAAACATAAATATTTGATTTGATTTAAATATGCGCTAAAATAACAATTAGTCTTAAATAATTAATAAGGAGACATAATATATGAGACCAATTAAAATTTTGACAGATTCCTGTGGAGATCTTAACGATGAACTTTTAGCAAAATATGATATCGATTATGCTAGAATGAACACTGTTTATCATGATGTTCAATCTGTAGCTAGTCTTTCATGGGAAAAAATATCACCACATGATTTTTATCAAACCATGAGAAATGGTGAACGCACAACTACAACTCAAGTCCCAGTTGAAGAATTTAATCGTATTTTTCGTTTATATTTAGATAAAGGAATGGATATTGTTTATGTCGGTTGTTCTTTAAAGCAATCAGGCAGTGTCAATACCGGTACTGTCGTAGCTAAAGAACTTCTCAAGGAATATCCAGATGCAACTATTTATTGTGTCAATTCTTTAAATGCAACTGTCGGTGAAGGAATCCTTGCAATCTATGCAGCTGAACTTGTTAAAGCTGGTAAAGATATAGATACTGTTTACAATGAGACAATGAAGAAGAGAAATAATGTCAATCAATTCGCAACTGTCGCCTCTCTTGATTGGCTTAAAAAGTCTGGAAGAGTCACTGCTAGCAAAGCATTCTTTGGCAATTTATTCGGTGTTAAACCAGTTCTTATCTCTGATGCTGATGGTGTTCAAACTCCAATCAAAAAAGCAAAGGGAAGACTTGCTTCCATTAAGATGATTGTCGATAGTTTAAAGGATGTCATCACTGATAGTGAAAATCAAACTGTATATATTGGACATGCTGATTGTTCAGAAGAAGATTTAAATTTATTGAAAGATTTGATCAAGAAAGAAATTCCATGTCGTGATATTTATACTCTTTACATCGGACCTATTGTCGGCGCTTGCGTTGGACCAGATACTATCGGTGTTTGGGCTTTCGGTAATGAAGTCACTTATAGAGTAGAACAAGGTAATTAATTTATGTCTACTGTCAAACTCACAGGTAACGACTATTTTCGCCTGATTCAAGGTGGAAGTCGTTTACTTCATCTTCATGAGCAAGAAGTGAATGATTTGAATGTTTTTCCAATTCCTGATGGAGATACTGGAAAAAACATGAAGATGACAATTGATGGTGGAATCGAAGCTGTTAAAGATGAAACTGTTGATTTAGAACATATGTCCCAAACGATTTCTCAGGGAATGCTTTTAGGTGCTAGAGGAAATTCTGGTGTCATTTTATCTCAATTTTTTGCTGGCTTGAGTTCTGGATTAGTTGGACATGTTTTTGCTGATGTTAAGACTTTAGCATTTGCTTTTAAATGTGCTGTTAAAAGAGCTTATGCATCTGTTATCACACCAACCGAAGGTACTATTTTGACAGTTGCAAGAGAAGCAACTGAAAACACAAATAGTGACTGTGAATCCATTGATGAATATTTAGATAACTGGATTAAAGCAGCAAAAGTTTCTTTAGCTAACACACCAAATCTTTTAGCTGTATTAAAAGAAGCTGATGTTGTCGATAGCGGTGGCGCTGGTCTTATCTACATCATCGAAGGTATGTATAAAGCCTTGATAGGTGAGGATATCAGTGTAGAAAATGAAGAGACAAAGGAAGTAGGTGTTAAGATAAATCCTGATTTATTCACATCTGATATGGTGATGGAATACGGATATTGCACTGAAATTCTTGTTCGTTTACAAAAATCAAAATGTGATGTTGATAATTTTAAAGAAACAACATTCATCGATTATTTAAAAACGATTGGAAATTCAATTGTTTGTTTTAAAACTGGAACTATTGTCAAAGTACATGTTCATACCTTTGAACCATATAAAGTTTTAGAATTTGCTCAAAAATATGGTGAATTTTTAACTATTAAAATCGAAAATATGATGCTTCAAAATCAAGAAGTCAGAGAAAAAGAAAAGAACGAATTGATTCAAAGCGGAGTTCCGATTAAGAAAAAACGTCATCCATATGGTGTTGTAACTGTGGCTTCTGGTTCAGGAATCAAAGATGCATTTTTGAATTTTGGTGCCGATGTTGTCATTGATGGCGGTCAAACGATGAATCCATCAAGTGAAGATTTTATCAAAGCATTTGATTTATCTAATGCGGATCACATATTCGTATTTCCAAATAATTCAAATATCATCATGGCTTGCAATCAAGCAGCTTCAATGTATAAAGGAAGTGACATTATTGTTATTCCTACAAAAGATATCGGACAAGCATTCGCTGCATTACAAATGATTGATTTTACATCTAACAATCTCGAAGAAATAAAAGAAAATTTCATGAGTTCTATCGAAGAAGTTAAGACAATTGAAATATCTAAATCAATTCGTGATTCTTCTATGAACGGCTTAGATATTCACAAAGGTGATTATTTGGCTGTTGATAACAAAAATATTCTTGCAAATGATAAAGATACAATTTCTGTTTCTTTGGATGCATTGAAGAAATTTGATTTAGATAATTTCGGATTGCTTTTGATTGTTGTCGGTAAATATGGATATAGTGCTGATGCACAAAAAATAGTTGATGAATTAAAAAAGACAAATCCGTATTTAGAATGTCAAGTGATCTTAGGACAACAAGATATCTACGATTATATCCTTGTATTGGAGTAAAATATGCCAACTGTATTCAATTATTATTGGTTCTATTTGATCCTTGTAGGAATTGCTTTAATATCTTATATATGTGGTTCTGTCAATTTTGCTATCATCATGTCAAAAGCTTTATACCACGAAGATATTCGAACTAAAGGAAGCGGAAATCCTGGTTTTACAAATTTTAAAAGAACCTATGGAAATAAATTCTCTAGTTGGATGGTTTTAGTTTTAGATTGGATGAAAACATTAGTTCCAGTGATGGTAACTGCTTTGTGTTTTAAATATTTGATCGATGATTGTATGTGGCAATTTGGAGCTGAATTCAGCGGATTTTGTTGTATGTTAGGTCATTGTTTCCCTATTTTTTATAAATTTAAGGGAGGCAAAGCATTTATCGCAGGCGCTGCTACTTTATTCTTTGTCGATTATCGTGTTGGTTTGATTTGTTTAGCTATATTTATGCTTTTATTATTCACAGTTAGATATATGTCTATTGCTTCTTGTGTATTCACATTTTTAGGCCCGATTGGAATTTCACTTTTCAATATCCCTAATTTTATCGATGGACAATATATATATTATGTCGTCATGGCACTTTCCATTTGTTCAGCAATGCTTGTCATCTTAAGACATTACCCCAATTTTATAAAATTGAAAAATCATCAAGAAAGCAAATTCTATTTGCACAGTAAAAAATGATCATGAATGTAACTTTTATTGGAGCTGGGGCTTGGAATAGTGCACTTAGCAAAGTGATTGCTGATAATGGACATAATACTATCTTATATTCTTTGAATGAAGAACAGAAAGAAGAGATAAATAACTTCCATACTAATAAAAAATATTTGGATGATAACAAACTTCACGATAGTACAAGGTGTACTACATCATTAAGTGATGCTTTAAAAGATGTTGATGTTATTGTTCTTGGTGTTCCTTCTTCTCAAATTAGAAATGCAGTTTCTAATTTTTTACCTCATTTACAAAACAAACCAATACTTGTAAATGTCGCTAAAGGATTTGATCCTGTCACTTTTGAAGGCATGACAAAAATGCTAGAAGATTTGATTCCAAAAGATAAAATTCAAGGTGTTGTTTCTCTTATGGGACCAACATTTGCAAAGGAAGTAATCCGAAGACAAAATTCAGCAATCTGTGCTGTTGGCAATAATCCAAAACTCAATGTTGAAATTCAAAAATTATTTTCGAATTCTTATTTTAGAGTTTACACTCAAGATGATGTCATCGGTGCTGAAATCGGTGCAGGTATGAAAAATATCATCGCAATCGCTAGTGGTATTTTGACAGGTCTAGGATATGAAAATAATTCTAGGGCTGCATTGATAACAAGAGGATTGGCTGAAATAACTAGATTTGGCATTTTAAAAGGTGCTAAAGAAAAAACATTCTTAGGATTGACTGGAATCGGAGATTTATTTTTGACTTGTTCGAGCACTACTTCAAGAAATTTTACTGCTGGATATGAAATTGGTAAAGCAAATTCTTCTGTTGAATTCTTAAAAAATAATAAAACTACAGTTGAAGGTATCGAAGCAAGCAGATTGATTTACAAAGAAGCTAGTAGATTGAATGTTCAAGTTCCAATAACTCAGAGTGTTTATGAAATTCTCTTTGAAAATAAAATACCATCTGAAGTAGTCGAAGAATTGATGCATCGAAGCCTTAAATCAGAATGATAATTAAAATAAACCAAAGGCTGTATTCATTGTTTGATATTGAATACTAAAACCTTTGGTTTTTAATTTGAATGAATTACTTCATCTCTGCTTGTTTGTTTAAAATTTTTGATATCATCTTTTTAGGAACTAGATGTGAGAAGACATGTGCTAGTTTCATCTTCATAGTAGGTACAATTTCAAATTTTCCTTTGAGAAATCTTGGAACTGTATATTTTGCTATATATTTAGGATTGCTAGCTTTTTGATTGAATGATAAGTTTCCTTTTTCTTCGAAAGAAGTTTTAACTTGACCTGGACATAATACAGATATAGTAACTTTGCTTTTCATATCTTTTAATTCTCGATAATATCCGTGAGCTAAGGAATACACAAATGCTTTTGTTGCATAATATACATTCATGTAACCAGCAACACCAAAGCTGCTTGCTGATGCTGTTATCAATATTCTTCCTTTATTTTGTTTTGTGAATTTGTTTAAGAACGCTTTTACTAGAATCATTGTTGCAATATCGTTGAGTTTTACCATTTTGATCTCTTTTTCAGTTGATGTTTGATCAAATCTTCCGATATCACCAAATCCTGCATTATTTATGAATAAATCGATATCTTCGTCTTTCATCTGTTCGATCAAATCAAAACATTCTTCTTGTTTTGACAAATCTTTAGAGATGAATCTTACTTCAGTATTGCATATGTTTTTTATTTCTGAAAGTTTATCTTCGTTCCTTGAGACAATGATCAAATCATATCCTCTTTTTGATAATTCAATAGCAAGTTCTTTACCGATGCCATCACTTCCACCTGTGACCAATGCTTTCATCATTTGACCTCGATTTGAAGTGATTTCATGACATCAAGTGCTTCGTCATTTTTTAATGGAGTCACTCCAGCAACGGCCTCTTTTAAAACTATGATTTTATTTTCATAAAATTTAGCTTTTGCTAAAACAGCATTTGAAATAACGCAGATATCTGTGCACAATCCCACAAAAGTGATGGAATCATCTTTTGAATTTATCATTTTGCTTAAGACATCAATCAATTCATATGATCCGAATGTCGGCTTTTCGATGACTGAAGAATCTCTTTGAACTTCTTTGATTTCATCATTCAATTCCCATCCAACTGTGTTTTTAACACAATGAATTATTGGAAGTTTTTTCCCTTCGGAAGTATTTAAATAATCTTCGTGATGAGTATCTTTTGTAAAAATGACATCGCTTGAATTTCTTTTTAAGATTTCTTCTTTGACAATCTTTACAATTCTAACCGCTTCTTTTGTTCCTAAAGAACCATCGATAAAATCATTTTGCATATCTACGACTACCAATATATCTTTCATTTCAACACCTCTATTTAATGGCTTTGATTTTAAGATATTTGAAAGTGAAAATATAGTAAAAAATATAATTTAAATTCAAAAGTCATCCTTTATAATAATGCAAGGAATAAAAATAAAATGAACGAAATCAAAATTAATAATCTAAGCAAAATTTATAATCAAGGAAAAGAAAATGAAATTAAAGCTTTAAATGATGTTTCCTTTCAATTAGAAGAAGGAAGTTTTGTTGTCATTTTAGGTAATTCAGGAGCTGGGAAAAGTACATTGCTTAACGTTTTAGGAGGAATGGATACACCAACCTCAGGTAACTATTACATCGGAGATGAAGATATCGCTTCCTATTCAAATCAAAAATTGAGTTTGTTTAGAAGAGAAAAAATCGGTTTTGTCTTTCAATTTTATAATCTGATGCCAAATTTAACAGCTTTAGAAAATATAGAATTAGCAGCCTCAGTTTCAATTAATCCTTTAGATCCTAAAAACGTATTAGAACAAGTTGGATTGAATAAACGAGCTAATAATTTTCCATCACAATTGTCAGGTGGTGAACAACAAAGAGTTGCAATTGCACGAGCGATTGTTAAAAATCCCTTGTTGCTCTTATGTGATGAACCGACAGGAGCTTTGGATAGCAAGACTGGAGCTTCAGTTTTAAAATTACTATACGATATTTCAATAGATTACAAAAAAACAGTAATAATAGTCACCCATAATTCAAAAATAGCTGAATGTGCAAAAAGAATCATCAGAATTAATGATGGTAAGATAGTTGCTGATGAAATAAACGAAAATGTTAAGAAACCAGAAGAGATTGAATGGTAATGATGAAAAATAAATCTACATTGCATTTGTTGAATAAGATGACACTTCGTTCACTGAAAAAAGGGTGGACTCAGTTTTTAGCTGTGATTTTAATTGGAACAATTGCAGTGACATTATTTGTAGGTCTTTTAAGCAATGCAGATGCTTTTGAAAGTCAAGTAAACCAAGTCTATAAAGAAGGAAATTTACCAGATTTATGGGTTACAACATCTAAATATGACCAAGATGATATCAATGAAATACAATCCCTTTTATCAAGTGATGATCAAATTGAAGGAAGATTATATTTGCCATGTGAAATACCAGGCCACAGTGTTTATTTAGTTGTCACTCAAAATTCACCGGAAATCTCAAAGCCATATGGTGAGATTGAAAGTATAGAAACAAGTGAGAATGATGAATATTTCTATGTTGATAAAGAGATGAAGAAAACCGAAAAATCAAATGGTCAAGGAAGTTACGAACTTGGACAATCAATCTCTTTTTCTTTTAATCTATCCTCTTTTGGAACTATCAAATCCGAAGCTCTTGATGATTTTGTTTTAGAAGGTAAAGAGAATGTTTTTTCAAAAGAAACTTTGACCTTAACTTCTACTCTGACAGGCTTTGTTTCTCATCCAGAAAATATAACGAAATCATCTTATAACTCATCTATAATTATGATGTCAGACAAGATGTTTAAAAAAGCATTTCAAAGTATCTTAGACGAAAATTATGATAAATCAGTTCATTATCTTATCTATGATGCTTTAAAAAAATCATTTGGATTTTCTTCAATGTACAACAAAACCTTGACCAATCCAAATCAATATTTGATAAAGGTCAAAGATGAAAAAACCATTTCCTATCTTAAAAGGAATATTCAAGAATACTACAATTCAAAAGATGTAAATAATTTAGTTTTGATTACAGAAAAGAAAGATATGCCCTTTTACGTGACATTAGATAATGATGTCACTCAAGCAAGGCAGTTCACTTTTGTATTTCCATTTATATTTTTTGCAGTTGCTATACTTGTAATTCTAACGACATTATCTCAGATGATTTTAAAAGAAAGAAGTCAAATAGGAACTTTAAAAGCTATTGGATTATCAAAAAGAGAAATCACATGGCATTATATTTCTCTTTCAATGGCGATGGTTTTCATCGGTATTCTTTTAGGTGAAATCATAGGACCTTTAGTTATACCAAATATCTTAGGACAAAAATATTTAATTCTTTATTCATTACCGAGTAAAAAATATACTTTCCCTGTGGTTTATGGATTTTTAACTGCAGTAGTATTCTTATCCATCACTGCAATAGTAACTTATTTAGTTATAAGAAGAGAATTGAAGTTGAAACCTGTTGAGTCAATGAGACCAAAGCCTCCAAGGATTAAACTTAAAATTAAAAATTCCCAAAGAAATAAGAAAGTTTTATCTCTTTCTCTCAATATGGGAATCAGAAATATAATCTTCAATAAAGTTAAATCGACGATGGTTTTAATCGGTGTTATGGGATGTACAGCTTTGCTTGTTTGCGGATTTGGAATCAATGATACTATTGACTATGGTATCAATCACGATGTTTCTATCTTTAGAAATGCGGATATTACAGTTTCTTTTAAATCCAGCAGAAAGAAAGATGATGCCTTAATCGATATTTCAAAAATTGATGGAATCAAAAATGTAGAGCTCAGCATAACTTCAAAAACGAATCTTTATAAAGAGAACGGACCACAAACATCTAGCAATATTTATATAATTCAACAGAATAGCGATTTTATTCATATCGATTTTAAGACTGATGAAGTAGCCATTTCTCAAAAAGTAAGCAGAGTTACAAATGCATCCGTTGGTGATGAAATCATCTTTCAATATAACAATAAAAATTACAAAGCAAAGGTTGGACTAGTATTTGATGCATTTGTTTTCCACGGAATTTTCATTCATGAAAATGCAAGTTTTTTAAGTGATGTCAGCAGTAATTTTAAATATCCAACTGCCTATATCAGATTGAATGATGATGTTGATGCAAATGAGATATCTTCAAAGATTTCGTCTTTATCATATGTATCAAGTTCTACCACTCAAAAAGATTGGAAGAAATCGATTGATTCTGTTTTATCAAGTGTTCAAGTAATGACAAATGCAGTCAAAATATTTGCAATACTTCTAGCTATTGTTGTTTTATATAATCTTTCTTTGATGAATTTTAAAGAACGCGGACGTGATATCGCAACTTTGAAAGTGATGGGATTTTCAAAATTTGAAATCGCCTTATCATTGTTAGTTGAAAGTTTGCTTTTGACCTTTGTTGGTGTTTTATTAGGTTTTACCCTGGGCTATCCATTTTTGACATTAGTTTTAAATACCAATATAGTTGAGCTTGTCGAGTATTTAATTCATATAAATTTGATATCGTTTGTCTATTCATTCCTTTTAACTTTTGTCGTAGCTTTGATTGTCAATTTAGTTTTAGTTAGAAAAACAAAAAAGATTCAAATGATTGAATCTTTAAAGAGTGTTGAATGATTATCTACCAGTAGAACCAGTGCCACCAGTTCTTTCGTTAGATGATTTATCATCGATAGTTATTTCGTATTTTGTAAACATACCTTGAGCGATTTTGTCTCCTTTTTTAATAGATACAATTTCGTTAGAGGTATTTTTTATTGCAATCATAATGTGTCCGTCATTATCTGGATTTGAAAAATAATCAGCATCGATAACTGCAACATTGTTTGCTAGTTGTAGTCCTTTTTTGATAGCTAATGATGAACGGATAAAAATTAAAAGAACATCATCTTCATCCATTTTAGCTTTGACACCAGTTTTGAAAATATGAACTTGGTTTGGTTCTATATCAAAGTCTTCTAAAGATTTAAAATCATATCCTGCACTGAATTTAGTTGAACGTTCTGGTAATTTGATATCATTTTGTTCAAAACCTTTACAAATCATGAATTGTCTCATTGTTTTTTCCTCGCAATGGTCTTATTATACAAGGTAAGGAAAAGATATAAAAGAAAATATGAAACGTGATTTTAAACAACTAGTAATAAAACCGGTAGCTTATATAAAAACTGATTTTCCAAACAAATTTGGAATTCCAAGACAATCAGGAATTGTTTCTGAATTACAAGGAAAAATTATCTTTGAAAAAGAATATAGAAAAGATGGAATACTAAGAGGATTGGATCAATTCTCTCATCTGATTTTAATTTGGGGATTTTCTTTTGAAGTTGAAGATAAATGGTCAAGTATGATAAGACCACCAAAACTAGGAGGGAATGAAAAAATCGGAGTTTTTGCGTCCAGATCACCAAATAGACCAAATCCATTAGGTTTTTCCGTCGTTAAAATTCAAGAGATAAAAACTGAAAAAGGATTAGGAGAGGTAATATATGTCAAGGGAGCTGATATGGTTGATGGAACACCAATTTACGATATCAAACCATATCTCTGCTATTCTGATTGTATTCCTGAGGCCAAATCTGGATATGCAGTTTCAAAAGAACGCATCAATTTGAAAGTTGAAATCCCAGAAAAATTAAAAGAAGGCATTGAAACTGATGATATTCAAAAAATTGAAAGTATATTATCTCAAGATCCTCGGCCTGGATATAAGCATGATGAATTGTTCGCTTTTGAATTTTCAAAATATCACATTCAATTTCAAGTTGTTGAGAATGTCGTGAAAGTAATCGAACTAAAAATCATCAAATAAAAAGCTTCTTTGGTTTTGCCAAAGAAGCATGTTTTATTCTGTTCTAAGTGCAGTAACAGGATCTTTTCTAGCTGCGCTGCTTGCTGGAATCAAACCAGCAATTGTTGTGAGTAATATAGAAATCAAAATGATGATTATAGCTGATAATGGAGAAAGACTTGCGATAGCTCCAATCGCTGGGAAATTAGCGTGTATTATTATATTTAAGATGATTTGAATTATGTATGTTACAATGATACCGAATAAGCCAGATAAAGCTCCAATAATTAATGTTTCAGCATTGAATAGATGTGAAACATCTTTCTTTCTTCCACCTAAAGATCTAATGACACCGATCTCTTTTATACGCTCCATAACAGATACATATGTGATGATAGCAATCATGACAGTTGAGACTATCAACGATAGTGCTGTAAAGGCGATTAAAGAGATAGAAACTATATCGATGATATTATTTATCATTGATATTACCACCGATAAATTATCAGTGTATTTTATTTCATTACGATCTTCCTTAGTCAAATCTTTTCCGTTTGTAGTTATCGTCCCTTCATTATTCCAAGCATCTAAATAATTAGTTACTAAATACTTATCATCGAATGAATTTGGATAGAAATATATTGAAGAAGGTAGGCTTTCACCCCCTAATTGTCTACAAGTGATAGTTGATAAGGAACCGCTTCCCATAAAGGAAGAAAATAACGAACTTATTGAATTATTGCTTTTTCCTAAATAAGCATAATTATCTTTATAAACAGTTCCTTCTAATTTATAGTCGAATGTGTAATAAACACCCATCCTTATCGTTTGAGATGAGGCATTCGTTTTAACTTCTCCACTTGATAAAGAACCGGTGCTTGATGATGTTGAATCTTTGTGATTTCTTACATATTCTGTAAAGAAAGAATTAGTATTATCATCAATGAATTTTTGAGTGAACTTAGGCGTATAGTAGAAACCAGAATTTAAAGTTGTATATTGTCTATTAGCTTTTGGTTTTAAAACACCGACAATTTTTAATTCATAACCATTTGTCCAAGATGAATCTTCTTTATAAGAATAATCGAATGGACTCAGTATTGATTCAGAACCGCTTTTACGTTTATAAATAGTGTCATTTGGATAATAGACAAATCTTTTATTTATCAAGCTATCGATGGCTAATTGTCTTTTTTCTTGATATGATTTTTCAGTTTCTTCATTCCAATGCTCGTCATGAGTTCCGTCATCATCAGTATTGAAATGATATACAACATTTAAGAAATCTTTTTGAGAATAGTATCCAAGCAATGTCAATAAGAAATCTGTTATGGCATCATTTGAATCCAAAACAATCATTATTTCATCAGCTTCTTTAGCGACTTTTCCTTGGACAATATCATATTGAGATAAAAGATAATCAGTATTATTGATGGATTGCATGAAATCACTTGAGAAAGTTTGAATCATTGAACCATAGGAGCCATATCCTGTTTCAGCTAATTTCTTTTCTAATACTGCAGTAGCTAAAGCTCTAATTCCTGATAAAGAATATGTTTCGGTCAATTCTTCACTAGTCTCATCTGGATTATCTCTTGTTTCAGCTGTATAGATATTATTGCTAATATCAATTCCATAATTATATTTGATATCTTGATAATATTCGCTTGGCATTTTTTCAACATAATGAACATAATCTTCAGTTATATCATTTTGAATCATTGCTGATCCCATAGTTTTAGCGGAGTTAATCAATCTCTCAGTGACAAAATCAACATTGATATATCCGTCTTTAGCAGATTCTTTAATAGTTGATGTTTGGTCAATCAATCCCATTTGAGAGATTAAACTTGAAAGATCAAATGATGATGAACTGACAGTTATCGGATTTCCAGATAGCATTTCATCCTGCATGCTGGCGATATAATTGGTGACACCACCACGAATTGATAAGACAGCAGAGACACCAACAATACCGATGCTAGCAGCGACAATTGTCATTGCGGTTCTTTTGGCTTTAGACCATAAATTTTTGCTGGAAAGTTTGAAAGCAGTGAGCCAAGACATCTTGGCTTTTTCTTTTCGAAGTTCCTCTTCTGTTTTTGCCGAAACATTTAATCTTTCGTTAGCTTCCTCTTCTGCTGAATAAGGCATAGAATCCTTCACTACATTTCCATCTAATAACTCTATAATACGAGTAGAATATTTCTGAGCTAGCTCAGGATTATGGGTAACCATAATTACTAACTTCTCTTTGGAAATTTCCTTGATAAGTTCCATGATTTGAATAGAGGTAACACTATCTAAAGCACCAGTTGGTTCATCAGCTAAAAGAATATCTGGTTCGTTGACTAAAGCTCTTGCAATAGCAACTCTTTGGCATTGACCACCTGATAATTCATTAGGCTTTTTCTTATAAAGGCCTTTTAGGCCAACTTTATCCAAAGCTTCTTTGGCTTTCTTTTCTCTTTCTTCTTTACCTATTCCAGAAATCATCAAAGCTAATTCAACATTTTCGAGGATATTTTCATGTGGAATTAAATTATAGGCTTGAAAGATGAAACCGATTTTATGATTTCTATAGACATCCCAATCATGGTCTTTGAATTCATTGGTAGAAATACCGTTGATGATCAAATCACCGCTTGTATAATGGTCTAATCCACCGATGATATTTAAAGTCGTTGTTTTACCACAACCCGAAGGTCCTAAAATAGAAACGAATTCATTTTTTCTAAAACATAAAGATATACCTTTAAGGGCATAAACTTCCATATCGGCGGTTTTATAAGTTTTGATAATTTTATCTAGCTTTAACATTAATATACCTCCAAAGCAGCACACAAAAAGAAGGAAAAGAGATTGAACATAGTTTAAATAATAATGACTGATTTAACAATGAAAAAGCCCTTTCAATTCAAAAAATAAAAGAAGAAATTAATATAATTTTGTATAATATTTCTGAGGTAAATTAATATGTCAAAATATTTTCAAGATAAATACGATGTCATCGTCATAGGTGGGGCATTAGCTGGTATGTCAGCGGCTATTGATTTAGCTAGAAATGGGAAAAAAGTATTGATTTTAGAAAGACATAATCTTCCAGGCGGCATTGCTACTTCCTTTGTAAGAAATGGTCAAGAAATGGAAGGTGCACTTCATGAAATGATGTCAATTGGAAGTGAAGAAGATCCTTTGAAATTGAGAAACTTTTTTGATGAAGTCGGAATAGATATCGATTGGAAAAAGGTACCAGAGGCATATCGTATTTGTGTTCCTGAAGAGAATATCGATATAACTCTTCATGCTGGAAGAGATAAAAATGGACATTGGGTTTGTTCTGATGAAATTGAAGCACAGTATCCAAATACAAAAGATAAAGTCGATGAACTTTTAAATTTTTGTTTGAAAGTGTGTAGATCAGTTGATAATTTAGATTTGGAAAATATGAGCAAGTCCGAACTTTTAAAACAACACAAAGAACTTGTTATGACATGTGGTTATTCAGCAAAAGAAGTTATTTCCAAATTTGAATTACCAAAAGAAGTTGTTGATATATTATCAGCTTACTATATATATGTTGGAAGTCCAATAGATGATTTACCATTTACAATCTATGCATATCTGATGGGCGATTATATGTATGGAGGAAGTTATGTCGCTAGAGGATTTTCTCATGAGATGTCTGTCGGTATGGCTGAAAAATGTTTTGATTTAGGTGTTCAGATAGAATACGGAATAGAAGTTGAAAAAGTATTGGTTAAAAATGGACATACATATGGAATAAGAACTAAGGGTGGGACAGAGGTTTTTAGTGATTATATCATTTCTGGCGTTTATCCAAATACGATGTATCATAAGATGATCGAACCGAAATCTGAAGTTAAAAAGGAAGCCTTGAAGTATGTCAACAGTCGAAAAATGTCTGTTTCTTGTTTTTCCTTGGTCATCCAATTAGATCAAAATCCTGAACAATTAGGAATTAAAGATTATTCAGTTTTCTCTGGAAAAGGCATATTTGATTCTAAGAAATATTTTGATGAAGGATATCAACTTGGAAATTGGAGTTATTTGACTACTATTTGTTTAAATTTAGCTAATCCTGATGGTGTAAAAAAAGGATGCACCTCTTTAAATATAACCGCTTTACCGATGTCAGATTGTTTTTATGACGTAAAACCAGATGATTATTATGAAACTAAATGCAAAATAGCAAAACAAATGTTAGATGATGTTTCAAAAAGACTTGGTGTTAACTTGATAGACCATATCATAAATATTGAAATAGAAACACCCGTGACAATCTCTCATTTCACCAATGATTATTTGGGTGGAATTTACGGATATCAACATTATATGGATGACAGTGTTGTAGCTAGAACAAATGATTTAAATAAACAAGATTATATTAAGGGCTTAGCTTTTGCTTGTGCAGCCTCAGCTTCAGGAGATGGTATGGCGGTTGCTTGTAGCAATGGAAGAACTGCTGCAAAAAGAACTCTTAAATTGATGGAAGAGGAGCAAAGATAATATGAAAAAAATAAATGGATTTATCAAAGATACTTTAGGATTTTTTAGAGTGACTAATCGTAGAAGGAATGTCATTAAAAAAGGTGATGAGAATAAAGAATTCAAAGATCCAATCAAAGAATTATGTCAAAAAGTACATCCCGATAAGGTAGAAGTTAAAGTTGTAGATATAAAAGAATCATCGTTAACTTCAAAAACATTTACTTTTAAACCTTTGAGTAAATATGAACTACCTCCGTTTCAAGCTGGTCAATATGTCTCTTTTGAATTAAAAATCGGAAACACTTATACCACAAGACCTTATTCAATTTCTTCAGCACCATTTGAAGCTAGACAGGGAGAAAAATCATTCTTTCAAGTGACAATAAAGAAAGTAAATGAAAAAGGATTTGTTGCTGATTATTTTTTTGATAGGGTAAAAGTAGGTGATAGTTTTACAGTTCATCTTCCATTTGGGAATTTCCATTATGATCCATTAAGAGATAGCAAACATCTTGTGTGTATTGCAGGAGGTAGTGGAATTACTCCTTTTTGTTCAATGGCAAAAGAAGTTGAAAATGGAAAATTAGATGTTGATTTGACTATTTTATATGGAGCAACAACACAAAAAGATATGCCATTAATTGATGAATTGATGAAATTGAAATCACCAAAAATAAAAGTTGTTCCAGTCATTTCTAATGATGAAAATTATGTAGGAGAAAAAGGATTTATAACAAAAGAATGCATAAGCAAATACAGTTATGAAGACTCCACTTTTTTCGTTTGTGGCCCTCAGGCTATGTATAAATTCATCGAAAAAGAATTGGATTCCTTAAACGTTCCAAAAAGGAGAATGATTTTTGAGTCATTTGGAGTTCAAAAAGAAATTAAAAATTATGAGGATTATCCTTTAGAAGAAGTAAAAAAATTCAAATTGACAGTTGTAAGAGGTATTGATAAAACTGTCATAGATGCAAACAGTGATGAATCAATTGCGGTCAGCTTAGAGAGAGCAGGAATTAAAAATCCGACTCGCTGCAGGGCTGGTGAATGCGGAGTATGTAGATGCAAATTGCTATCTGGTGATGTCTATATAGATAAAAAACATGATAATAGAAGATATGCCGATCAAAAATACGGATATATTTATGCTTGTTCTACCTTTCCTCTATCGGATTGTGAGATCAAAATAAATATAATCGAATGATTTTTTACAAAATATAATATTTTTAATAATATAATGAATTGTTTTATAGTATCATATTAATAATGAAAAAAGGAGAAGCAGTATATGGCTATTGAAAATAACGAAGAAAAAAAGAACGCATCTGCCAAAACTTATCATGTGAGCAAACGCTTAGAAGATGGTAAATGGCAAGTTAAGTATGCAGGTGGTGAAAAGGCGATTAAACTATTTGATACTAAGGCTGAAGCTATGGAATACACTAAGAAAATGGCTGAGAATCAAGGTAGAGCTGTTTTAGTACATGCTTCAAAAGGAAAGTTTAAAGGTAAGATGAGATCTAAGTAAAAAGATTTCATAATTATTGAAATACTTTTTAACCTTATTTATACTTAATATGCTTTAAATTTAGTGTGCTAACAAAATAAAATTAAGGAGGCGGAAATTCGTGAAAAAAAGTCAAAAAAATGAATTGTCACTTTCAATGGAAGAATCCTATGAAATGAATTTCATGAATGATGAAAACAATCAAAAAAACAAGAATCAAACTCCGAAAATGAATGACAAAAATGGAAAGAAGGACAAAGGATATATTCAAGTTGTTCTTTTTGCTTTAGCTTTCATTGTCGTTCTTGCTTTGATGCTTTATTTCTTTGTTTTTAGAAATTCATCTAATTCTGTGAGCTATACAGATAGTGATCTCATTTACAATGTAGACAACGACCATGATGGTAAAGCCGATGTGGATTCAAATGGTTACCCAGTTTTTGAAGAAATAAAAGCTGGAACATTTAAAGTTGGTGATACGACAAATCAAAACTATGTTGTTATGAAAGGTGGAAGCGATGGTTCGGTTAATTCAATCGGTACTCTTGCTGAAATTTTAATCAACGCTGAAGATAATAAGACAATTTTGGACGTCAAAAAATCATATTATTTTGATTCTACTTATTATTTATCTGGTTCATATGTTAGAAAAGAAAATTCTAAAGATATCACCTATACATTCAAAGCTACAATTAGTGATAGTTATTACAATCATTATTTGCTTCCAATAATCAAAAATGTATCCTTTAAAGATTCAACATCTGGTAATTTCTATATCTACTATTCTTCAACTACACTTTTGAATACTAGACACGTTTATACTTCTTCAGTTGAACAAATTAACTCGACTTCAAGTTGGTTAATGCCGTTGATCATTGCCATAATATCATTTGTTCTTATTGGCTGGTTCATCAATAAGATGTATAAGTCAGTTGGTGGATCAGGTCCTGGTGCAATGACGGGATTTGTAGACAATTTGGGTCGTAAAACTGTCAATTCTAAAGTTAGATTTAGTGATGTAGCCGGTTGTGATGAAGCTAAAGCTGAATTAGTAGAAATGGTTGATTATTTCCATGCTACTGATAGATATACTAGACTTGGTGCTAAACTCCCACATGGTGTTTTATTAGTTGGGCCGCCAGGAACTGGTAAGACATTATTAGCAAAAGCAGTTGCTGGTGAAGCTAATGTTCCTTTCTATTCCATTTCAGGTTCTGATTTCGTTGAAATGTATGTCGGTGTCGGTGCAAGCCGTGTTCGTAACTTATTTAAAACTGCAAAACAAAATGCTCCTTGTTTGATTTTTATCGATGAAATTGATGCTGTTGGTCGTCAAAGAGGGGCTGGACTTGGCGGCGGTAATGATGAAAGAGAACAAACACTCAATGAATTATTAGTTGAGATGGATGGTTTCGAAGATAATTCAGGCATCATTGTTATGGCTGCAACTAATAGAAGTGATGTTCTCGACCCCGCTTTAACTAGACCTGGTCGTTTTGATAGAAATATCACAGTTGATTTACCAGATAGAGCTGGTAGAGCCGCAATTTTAAAAGTTCATTCACGCAATAAGAAACTTGCAAGTGATGTATCATTTGATTCTATTGCTTCAAGAACTGTTGGTTTCTCTGGTGCAGATTTAGCTAATATTATGAATGAAGCTGCTATTTTAGCCGTTCGTAGTAATCGTACAGTTATTACAACAGCAGATATTGATGAAGCTATTGATAGAGCAATAGCTGGCCCTGCTAAAAAGACTCATTTAGAAGAAAATGAGAAAAAGCAAGTTGCTTTCCATGAAGCTGGCCATGCTGTAATTGGCATTTTCTTACCATATTCAGATGTTGTTCAAAAGATTACTATTATCCCACGTGGAAGAACTGGAGGTCATGTTTTGATGACACCAGCTCAAGATCATTTTTTGCTTACTAAAAATCAACTTTTAGCTAGAATTACCGGCTATCTTGGTGGTAGAACATCTGAAGAGATTTTCTTCGGTGATGTCTCCACTGGTGCTTCAAACGATATCGAAGTAGCTACACAAATTGCTAGAAGTATGGTTACTCAATACGGTATGTCTGAATTAGGATTGATACAATATGAAAAACCAGGTGGCTCTGTATTTTTAGGACGTGATTACAATTCAACTCAGGCAAATTACTCTACTCAAATTGCTTTTGAAATTGACAAAGCCGTTAGACAAATTGTAGATGAATGTCATGAAAAAGCAAGAGACTTATTAACTGAACACAAAGAAGATGTCGAATTGATTGCTAACACTTTGATTAAAAATGAAACAATCACTGCAGACCAAATTGAATACTTGTTAAAGAATCGTGAACTTCCAAAAGAAGATGAACATATTATGGCTAATGAAAATGGTGAAACACCATTGAATAAAAATAATATTATTCTCTATCCTGGATATGAAAAATATTATTCAATGATTGATAAAATTTTAGTTAATAATCCTACTCGTATTGTCCTAGTGGCACCTGGAAAGATTGAAATTTCATCTACTGAGTTTAAAGAAGCTTGCAGAAAAGGTGCAAAGGATCCATCAAAAATTGGAGTTATATTTATTGATTCTGAATCCGCTAAAGATATTTCTTTAAGTTTACCTTCTTTTGCAACTCATTTAGAAAGTTATGCTAATGTTCCGTTCCTTTTAATTTTAGCAACAGAGAGTTGTATTAAGAAATTGGAATTTGAATATCAAAGTGTAAAAACTGTTGAAGAAAATAAAACAAATGAAGTAGTAGAAAATAAAGATGCAAAGGACTTAGGTAATAAAGGAGGAAATGAAGATGGCCAATGCTAAATTTTCAAAACATGCAATTTCTGTTTTAAAGAAAAACCCACATGTAGAAAAAGTTTCTGATGCTAAAATCACTTATAAACAAGAGTTTATTGATTTGGTTATGGAGAGAGTAAAACAAGGTGATAATCCAGTTGAAATCTTTGAGGATAACGGATTTTCAGTCAGAGTATTGGGAAAGACAAGAATTTTAGGCTCTGTTGGTTTATGGAAATCTAGATATGGAGTTGTCAGCGGACCAAGAAAACCAAAAGTTGTTGAAAAACCAGCTAAAGAAACAGCTGAACAAAGAAGAAAGAGAATGTTAGGCGGAGCAATTCTTCATTGCGACAATTTGATGAATAATACAGCTCTTATTTCAGATTTTGACAAAGCAACAACTGATGAAGAAAAGAGATTTGCTGCAATCAGACAAACATATAATGATAGAAAAGATAGCAATAAATTTGTAGTTAAAAATTTAGTTGAGTATTATGGCTTAAACTATGATAAATATTTTATCTTTTTACGTAAGATTTCTTCTAGTGATGAACCACAACGCGTAAGCTTATTAAAAAGAAGAAGTAGAAACTGATTTAAAATGGATGTTCTTAAATTTGAAGATGAACGTGCAAAGGAAATTATAGAGTCGGGATATGTTCTCGCCTTTCCTACTGAAACTGTTTATGGTTTAGGTATCAGATGGGACAGTGCAATTGCATATGAACGCCTTTGCAATGCTAAAAAAAGAATACCCAGTAAACCAATTGCTGTAATGTGTGGAAGAAATTTTGATTTAGATAAATATTTTAAAATTTCAGAAAATGCAAGAAGAGTAATTGAAACATTTTTACCAGGACCTCTTACTGTTTTAATAAATGCTAAAGAAAATGTTCCTTTTCAAGCTCATTTAGGAAGCAAAGTAGTCGGTCTTCGTATTCCTGAAAAAGAATCATTATTGGAATTTTTAGAAAATATTCCATATCCATTGCAAGTTACAAGCGCTAATATGTCGGGTGCTGCTTCTACAAGTGATTTCAATTTTGTAAAAAATGTTTTTGCTCTAAATCATGATGTAAAAGGCATTGTCCATGGTGATTGTGTGTCTTCAATTCCAACAACTGTTGTAGATTTGACGGGTGATAGTCCTATTATTGTTCGTCAAGGCGAAATAAAATTAGAAGATATTCGAAAGGTATTTTTAGGAGAAAAATAATGAAATTATCAATTGGATGTGATCATGGCGGATATGAAGCAAAAGAAATAGTTAAATCTTACCTTGAGAAAAAGGGCTATGAAGTAATCGATTGTGGAACTTTTTCTACTGAGTCTTGTGATTATCCTATTTTTGCTAAGAAAGCTGCTGAGCTAGTAGCAAATGGTGAAGCTGAAAAGGGAATATTAATTTGTTCCTCCGGTGAAGGCGTTTGTATTTGTGCAAATAAAGTTAAGGGTATCCGTTGTGGCATCGGTTATAATGATGATGTTTCTCATTTATTAGTTGAACATAATCACGCAAATATGATTGCATTTGGTGCTAAATTTATGGATATCAATGATATTCTTCATAGAATTGATATTTTCCTTAGTTCTGAACCATTAGGAGATAGGCATCAAAGAAGAGTTGATTTGATTGAAAAATAATTTATGATATTTTAAGGTATTAGATAAAATTATTATATTTTGTTCTGATACCTTTTTTTTAGTATTGTTTTATTGTATTATTGTTACATGCATATTTTATTTTTACATAACAGCACTAGCGGAAAAGGAATATCGGATAAAAAAATCAATCTCATTGTAGATAGATTAAAGAAATTAGATTCAAATCTTGTTTTTATCATTCCTAAAACAACTGAAGAATTTAAAAAACTATGCGTTGGAAGTTGTGGTAAATACGATTATTTATTGATTTCAGGTGGCGATGGATCTATCAATATTGCCATAAATATGATTGCAGAGAAAGAGAATATGCCAATTTTAGGATTTTTTCCAACGGGTACATGCAATGATATTTGTAAGAATTATGGAATTAATTCTAACATAAATAAATGTATCAAAATTATCGAAGAAGGGCATGTTGAAGAATTTGATATATTGAAATGCAATGATGATTATTGCGTGTTTGCCATGGCATTAGGTGGTTTATCAAAAATACCTTATGAAACAACAAAAGCTGATAAACGAAAAATTGGTAAAATTGCATATTATTTAAAGGGAATGAGTGAAATGTTTGAACCATCTAAAGTTTCAGGAAAAGCAATTTTTAAAAATGGTGAAGTTCTTGAATTTACTGTTCCTTTCATAATCGTATTAAATACTTCACATGTTGGAAGTTATAATGTCAATCCGAAATCTAATGTCCAAGATGGAAAATTTGATCTTTATTTAAATCCTATAAAAAGACAAATTCCAGCTATGGCTTCATATATTTTCCACAGTAAAAAAATCCCACATTATCTAGTTGATGAAGTTTATTTAGAAGTTGATTCGAAAGAGAAATGGGATATAGATGGTGAATGTGGAAAAGAAGGAAATATGAATATTAAAGTTATAAAATCAGGTATAAAAGTTTTATGCAATAAAAATTTAAAGGAAAGAGGTATAAAATGAAAATCACAGCTGAATGCAAAGAAAGATTTTTAGAAATATTTAAAGAAAATAATGTTGATACTATAATCATTTCAACGCAAGAAAATTCTTGTCATGGTTTTGTGATGAATTTAGAATTAGGTAAAAAAGAAACATTAGAAAGAGTTATTGATGTGGATGGAATTAATGTTTCAATTTCACAAGAAGATGAAGAATTGCTAAACGATTTAATTTTTGATATAGATGGTGAACAAATAGCAATTATTAAGGAAAATTGTGATTGCTGTGGTGAACATAAATGCAATTGTCATGATGATTGCTGTTGCGATCATGAAGATAGTGAATGCGATTGCTGTCACGATTGTAAATAACTTTAAATTGTATAAGTGGTTGTTCTTATTCCATTTTTATCCCAAATGTAATTTGCAAATTCTGGATGATCGATAAATGGATTTTTTGCGAAATGATTTTTGTATAAATATTCATTTCGCCTTTTTTCTTGGCTTGTTACAGGATATTTTTCGTTCCATTCTAAAAGTCTATCTAATCTTCCCATAGTGTGTTCTATTGTCGCATCATTTGGATTATTTGATAATTCTAATGGTTTAGAACCTTTAGAACTTCCACCAGTACCACAAGTGTTATAGTATCTTGTTGCACAATAAAAAATAATTCGAGCTGCTTCACCTCTAGCTGGTTCATAACCAAAAGATGCAGGATCCCAAGTATTTTTTCCATCACTTGTTCCGTTTCCATAAAAATAATTGCTTCTACTGCTATTTTCGCTTTCATTTGTTGGACGTAACATTTGAGGGTCTGATCCAGGTCCAGTTTTTCCAGCCCCTCTTGAATTTGGCCAGACATGCTCTTTATTCCATTTTGTCGTGTTTTCATTATCAGAATGATAAAAAGGTATGACACCACTATATCCGTTTATAGCACCATCAGATTCAGATAAAACATCATTATTTGTTTTATAACTTATTGTTTTAGTACCTGTAGAGATGATTAAACTTTGCAATTGTTTTCTAAATGTATTTCCGAAAGTTGTAAAATCTAATGAAATCCATTCTTTTTCTATGACTTTTTCATCACTATTTTGACTATTTGAATTTATTGATTCTTTGTTTGATTCATTGTTAGTGAATGAACTATTTGAATCTTTAGTGCTAGAACTATTTATAGATTCACTTTTAGAACTTTCAATTGATATATTTGAATTGAAAATTTCAGTTTTAGAATTCTCTTTTGTTGATGGATTAGTACAAGATGTTAATAAACTAAATATACTTAAGATAAGTAAAAAAGATTTGATTTTTTTCATAATGAAATTATTATTACATTTTTTACATCATAAATAAATAAAAAATAGTCAAATACTAACTTTTAATTATCAATTTGACTATTTATTTTTGGAAACCTTATTTTATTTTAGAAAGTCCTTTTTCTTTCTCTAAATTTAATTTGCATAACAAATTATAAGGGTTAGTCTATGCTAAAATTCAAACAATAATATTATTTTTAAAAAACATTAATTTTATCATTATCTTATAAATAGTCTTATATAAAAATAGATAAAAGTATCTTTATGTTATTTCTTTTCGTATAATATGAAATGTGTGAGGATAACGAAATGGCAAGAATTATTTTAGTAGGTGGCGGAAGTAGCTCTGGAAAATCTTTTGTTACTTCAAATGTAATAAAAAATATAGGGGTTAAAAATGTAACTAGAATTACATTAGATGACTATTATAAAGATCAGTCCAATTTAACATTTCAAGAAAGAGTAAAAACAAATTATGATCACCCAAAAGCTTTTGATTGGAAATTGTTAAGAGAACAAGTTTTATCTCTAAAAAATAATCATGAAATACAAAAACCAATTTATGATTTTGTCAATCACACAAGATCAAAGAAAACCGAAATAGTTGTTCCGAAACCTTTAATTGTTGTTGAAGGTATTATGGCCCTTGTTGATAAACAACTAAGAGAAATAGGTGATTTGCGTGTGTTTATCTCTGCTAGTTCTGAAAGAAGATTTTTAAGAAGAATGATTCGTGATTCTAAAGAAAGAGGAAGGACATATGAAAATATTGTCAATCAATATTTTTCAACTGTACAGCCGATGCATAATGAAATTATTGAACCATCTAGCAATTATGCTGATTTAATTATAAATAATGATGGTGTGAAGAATTTAGCAATTGATGTTTTAACTTGTGTGTTGAAAGAAGAATTAGATAAAGAAAAATCAGGTTTTCAAGATGATTATAAAGGTTCCGATGAGTTTAATGAAAATGTATTGAGAGAAGTTTTTAGTAATAATAAAACAAAAAAGCTTGACTAAAATTCGATTGAAGAATATAATTTCTTTGCTTAAGAAACTTAAGCATTGATTTTTGGGGCTGTAGCTCAACTGGGAGAGCGCCTCCATGGCATGGAGGAGGTCGCGAGTTCGATCCTCGTCAGCTCCACCAAAAAATATAGAGCAAAATTTAATTATATATATGCTATCCTTTTTTATTGGATAGCATTTTTTATAGTCATAGGAAATTGTAATTTTTGTCATGAACCTGAATAAGATAAAAATTATATATTATGCATATTTCTTTCTTTTCTGCTTTTTCTGTTTCTTCAATAACTTGCAATGGTATCAATGTTTCACACCCACAATTTGGACATCCAAATATTGAAAATGGTCCACCATTGATTTCCCAGCATTCAAAAGCTATATCAGCATCAACTGCTTTCTTATATCTATAAATGACACATTTCATGTCGACTACTTCTTCATATTTTTTTACTCTATCATAAACTGTGTAATTTTTAGTTTTTTTGTTTTTAACTTGAGTTCGATTTTATCCATATTTTGAATTCCATTCGTGGATAATAGGATTAACTATGATTTACTTGCATTCTAGCTCCACATTCACAATTAATGGTGAATATCCAAATGTTTTCATCAACATATTTCATATCTTAAAAGTGATCTCATTTCACTTATATCTTTAACTAGAGCATACTTTATGAGTAATTGGTTTATTTTTGCTCGCATAAAATCAATACTATCTTATCTGTTGAAATTTCTTTGTCAGATTATGAATTATCAATTCTGAGATAAAAGCATTATCTGTATCTGTTATATTTTGTCTTCTTTTCGTATTCTCTTTCGAATACTCAAAGAAGGACAAAATAATGAAATAACAACAAAAATCAAATTTTTTATTGACAATGAATAAGCGGGGTGATAAACTATTTTTCGCGCTTGAAAAACAGCGCAATACAATCGCTCTTTGAAAACTGAGTAGGATGACCAG
>CAVEQA010000003.1:0-35242 GCA_963617725.1 Paludibacteraceae bacterium | reverse complement strand
TGTCAAGATAAAACAAAATTTGAGATTATTAATGCTGACAAAGTTATTCCAATGGAAATTAAACCTTTGGATTTTTTGAGGGCAAAAACTTCGAGTCAATATATTGCTATATCCTTGGTAAAAGATGGAAAAGCAGATGCTGTTTTAAGTGCTGGATCAACAGGTGGTCTTGTCACGGGTGCTTCTTTACTTTTAAAAAATATTGATGGAATTTCTCGTGGTGGTATTATATCTCCATTTCCTACAGCCAAATTTGGAAAAGCTACAGTCATTTTAGATATTGGAGCAAATAACACAAATACATCTGAAGATTTGTATGGGTTTGCAAAAATGGGTAGATTATATAGCAAAGAAATCCTCGGAATTGAAAATCCATCAGCATATTTATTGTCAAATGGTACTGAAGAAGGCAAAGGAACTCAAGAAATAGTTGAAGCCTACAAAATGTTAGAGGAAAGAAAATTTCCTAATTTTAAAGGCAATGCTGAAGCCAGAAATATTCTTGATGGAGAACATGATATAATTATAACTCCAGGTTTTAATGGCAATATTCTTTTGAAAGCTGTTGAAGGAACAGCTAGTATGATGAATCAAATGATTAAAGATGCATTTAAAACAAATTTGATTACTAAAATAGGTTATCTATTTTCAAGAAAAGGCTTTAAAAATATGAAAGCGACTATGGATTATAGAAAATATGGAGGTGCTATTTTTATGGGAGTTAATGGCGTAGTAGTTAAGGCTCATGGTAATAGCAATGCATATGCGTTTTATTATGGAATTGATGTAGCATATAAGATGGTTAAATCTAATATTATTGAAAAGATTAGAAAAGATTTCGAGGATGATTCTAATGGTCGAGAAAATTGAAAATCTGCTATCTAAATTTGATATTAAAGCAAATGATATAAATATCTATTTTGAAGCATTTACTCATGCTAGCTATCATAATGAACATCCAAATTCTAAAGATTATGATAGATTGGAATTTTTGGGTGATTCTATATTAGATATGATTGTTGCTGATTTAGTATATTGTGAATATCCACAATGCAATTCAGGATTGTTGAGTAAGATGAGGTCTTTTTTAGTCTCAGGAACTACTTTGACAAAATTATCAGAAGAAGTATTTGGATTGAGTGAATTGGTTCGTTATTCCAAAGGTGAAAAAGATAATACTAGATTTCATAAACATATTGATGAAGATGTTTTTGAAGCTTTTATTGGTGCTATTTATATAGATCAAGGCTATAAAAAAGTTAGAAAAATAGTTAAAGATATATTTACTCCATTTTTAAAAGAAGCTTATGAGTCAATAAGCAGTATGGATGCTAAAGGAAGGTTGCAAACATTAGTTAAAGATTCCATTGATTATGTGAAAATCAGTGAAAGTAATTTAAATACTGATGATGTTTCATATGTTGTTGAAGCTAGATATGGTGGTACGGTTTTAGGAATTGGAAAAGGGCATAATCTCAAAGAAGCTCAAACAAATGCTGCTTTAGATGCTCTTTCAAAGAAAGTAGGTAATTAATATGGGTTTGCTTAATTTTTTAAAAGAAAAATTTTCTCATAGAAAAGAAGATAATAAAGAAGAAAAAGAACAGAAAGAACAAAATCTTGATTCTAAACAAGAAAAGAATGTAAATGATGAAAAAATAATTGAAGATAAATATGTTGCTGGCTTAGATAAATCAAGAATCGGATTTACTGATAAATTAAAAAAGCTCGCCAAAACTAATAAGATTGTAAATCAAGAATATTTTGATAATCTTGAAAAAATTCTCATTGAAGCAGATGTAGGCGTAAAGCTTTCCATTGAACTTATTAAACAAACTGCTATGGAGGCCAGTGCTCAAAAAATAACAGATCCAAATCAACTCAATGAATTATTGATTGATAAGATGTTTGTCGGTTATGCAAACAAAGGGACTGGTTTTTCCACCGATCTCAATTTTGCTGCAAATGGTCCTACCATCGTGTTTCTTTGTGGCGTAAATGGCACTGGAAAGACTACTACAATTGCTAAATTAGCTAATAAGTATAAACAAAAAGGTCACAAAGTTCTTTTAGTTGCTGGAGATACTTTTAGAGCTGGTGCAATTGAACAATTGACTTATTGGGCCGATAAAGTTGGCGTTGATATTTTATCTAAAGCAAATGCAGACCCTGCTTCTTTATGTTATGATGCGATGAAAAAGGCAATTGCTGAAAATTATTCGTTAGTTTTAGTAGATACTGCTGGTAGACTTCAAAACAAAAAGGGTTTGATGGATGAGTTGAGTAAAATGATTCGAGTGATTAAGAAAGTGATTCCAGAAGCACCACATGAAGCTCTTCTTGTTTTAGATGCTAATACTGGACAAAATGGAATTGATCAAGCTTTGGTATTTAAAGAAGCTGCTTCTTTGACTGGTATTGTCATCACAAAGATGGATGGAACTTCTAAAGGTGGTATCATTCTTTCAATTAGAGATCAATTAGCTTTACCTGTAAAATTTATTGGACTTGGCGAAAAAATGGATGATTTAGAAGAATTTGATTTGGATAAATATTTATACGGACTTCTTTTAGGTGATGAAAAGGAGGAAAATGAATGAATATAATAATTTCATTGTTCATTTGTTTAATCATTAACGAAGTTGTTTCTTTTTTAGTCCATTTATTGGTACCTGATTATTTTCTAGCTACCATATTGACTTCTATTATTTTATCTTTCGTTTTTGCAATTCTATCAATTCAAGAAAATAAATCTCAATTTTATAAGCAAAAAAATTTTTATATCTATTTTTTCTCTTTAGCAATCATATTTATGATTCTTGATGCTATCTTTTTCATTTTGTAAATTATGAACGAGAATACAACTGTTTTGGAAAGAAAAGAACATTTCAGCTCTTTGCTTTCTATCTATGGAGAGATGCTACCTGTAGTTATCAAAGAAAGAATGATGATGTTTTATTTAGACGATTATTCTATAACTGAGATTTCTCAGAATGAGAATGTTTCAAGAGCGGCTATATTTGAATCTATTAAAACAGGTGAAAACAGGTTAGATGAATATGAAACTAAATTGAAAGTTGCTGAGAAAAAATATAAGATTTTAAGAAAGATTGATATAATTTTAAATGAAAAAGATATCGAAAAAAAAGATTCTCTCTTAAAAGAATGGAAAGGTGAATTAGAAAATGGCATTTGAAGCTTTAAGTGATCGTTTAGGATCTCTAGTTAAAAAAATACGCGGTCAATCGACATTGACTGAGAAGAATATGGATGAAATGCTACAAGAAGTGAGAACTGCACTTCTTGAAGCAGATGTAAATTATGAAGTTGTCACAAGTTTTATTCAAGATGTCAAAAATGAAGCGATAGGACAAAAAGTTCTTTCAAAAGTCTCACCTGGTGACATGGTTGTCAAAATCGTTCATGATAAGATGACAAAGTTATTAGGCAGTGGGGATAATGATATTTCATATCGTATGGATGGTAGACCTACTGTCATCATGATGGTTGGTTTACAAGGTACTGGTAAAACTACTTCTGCTGCTAAGTTAGCAAATCTTTTTACTAATAAAAATAAAAAGAAAGTTCTTTTAGGTGCGTTGGATATTTATCGTCCAGCTGCAATTGATCAACTTGAAAACCTCGGTCTTAAATGTGAACCAAAAATTGAAACTTATTCAGATAGAACTGGAACTCTTCCTCAAGATATTGCTCTTGCTGCTTATAATAAAGCAAAAGATGAACATTTTGATATTTTGATATTAGATACTGCTGGTCGTCTTGAAATCGATGAGAAATTGATGCAAGAATTAAAAGATATTCAAAAAGTTGTCAATGTCGATGAAGTTTTATTGACAGTTGATAGTATGATTGGTCAAAATGCTACCAATGTTGCTTTAACATTCAACAAAGAAATTAAAGTTACGGGTCTCATCATGACTAAATTTGATGGTGATAGTAGAGGTGGTTCTGCTTTATCAATCAAAAAATTAACAGGCATACCGATAAAATATGTTGGTGTTGGTGAAAAAATTACTGACTTGGAAAATTTCTACCCTGATCGTATGGCCAATCGTATCCTTGGAATGGGAGATATCGTTTCACTTGTAGAATCAATTCAAGAAAAAATAGATGAAAAACAAGCTGAAAAAACAAGCCGTAGAATTCAACAAGGTCAATTTGATATGAATGATATGCTTTCTATGATGAAGCAAATTAATAAATTGGGATCTTTGAAAGGTCTTTTAAGACTTGTTCCTGGAGCACCAAAGATTTCTGATGACCAAGCTGATCAAGCTCAAAAGGCATTGAAAAAAATGGAAACAATCATCAATTCTATGACTTTGAAAGAGAGACGTAATCCAGATATGATAAAATCAAGTCGCAAATTGCGTATTGCTAAAGGTTCCGGTTGTAATGCTAATGAGGTTAGCAAAATCATTGATTCATTCAATCAGATGAGAAATCAAATGAAAAATATGAAGAATAATCCTAATATGATGAGAACTATGATGATGCAAGCTCAGATGATGAAAAATAAAAAATAAAATAAAAACTACAAATCGTTGAATTAAATTTTTCTTCGATTTGTAGTTTTTTAGATTGTTCGAGTTATTTATCTGAAAAAGATTTTAGATATTTCTTTCCTTTTTCAATCGCCTGTTTTTCTTTTTCTGTCAATTCAAAATCATTATTTTCTATTTGTTTTAAATATTCATAATCTTCTTTTGTGTATGACATATTTTTGATCAAATCTGGTCTTTTTTCAACAGTTTGTTTAATGGCTGCTCTTCTTCTATAAGAATCAATTATTTTATGATTTCCACAATAAAGAATTTCTGGGACTTTTTTTCCTTCGTATTCGTATGGATATGTGTATTGAGGATATTCTAAAATTGATCCATTGAAACTTTCTTCTTTTGTAGAATCATCAGCTATAGCTCCTTTTAAAAGTCTAACGATGCTATCTGTTATAGCCATAGCTGGAATTTCACCACCTGTTAAAATAAAATCACCGATGCTGATTTCTTCGTCGACATAATCGTTGAATCTGCTATCTATTCCTTCATAGTGACCACAAATCAAACATATTTCATCCATCTTTGAAAATCGTTTGCTATCATTTTGACAGTAAGTGTGTCCTTTAGGACCCATTAAAATTTTATATGTTTTTTCTGTAGTATTTGCTTTTAAACAGTCGACTAATGGTTCTAATCTCATTATTAAACCTGCACCACCACCTATCGGATGGTCATCGACACGATGGTTTTTGTCTAAAGAATATTTTCTAATATCGACTATTTCAATTTGAACTATTTCCTTTGAAATCGCCCGCCCTATAATTGAAGATTTTAAAAATTCATTATAGAACGAAGGAAAGATTGTCATTATTTTTATTTTCATTTATTTGTTTCAAATGCTTGGGTTCCAAGTTCAGTTAATTTTATGATTTTTTCTTCTTTATTTACTGATTCAATAAATATAGGTATATTAAATGGAATCAATGCTTTTGAATTTATTAATAGGTATGGACCAGCTGGCATTTTATTCACATTGGTGACCTCACCAATGCATTCATCACTATTTGAATAAACTTTCATTCCTACTAAATCATCGTAGAAGAATGTTCCTTTAGCAGCTCTAACATTGCTGAATACATCTCTACCAATCATCCATTCAATTTGATTTATATCATCAAATCCTTTCAATCCGACATAAACAATGCGGGAATTTTTGAAAATGACATCAGTTATTTCATATTGCTCTTGTTCGTTCATCTGATTGTCAATCAATATTTTTTTACCAACAGCATATCTTTTTTCAGGTTCTGTAGTTGATAAAGAAATTTTGACCATCCCTTTTAAACCATAAGTATTTACAATTCGTCCTATTTTTTTAATTGGCATAATTGCTCCTTTAAATAAAATAAGAGGGAGTTGATTTGCTCCCTCTTAAAAATAATCAGTTATTTTCTTCGATAGATTGGAAGCGAAGATGTACTTTCTTTCTAACATTCTTAGTAGAAACATTAAGAATTGTACGAATTGAATCTGAAATTACTCCATGGCGTCCAATTAATTTTCCTAAATCTGCTTTAGCACAAAGGATTAGGTAGTTTTGTTCTTTTTTGGTGCGGTCTTCCGGCTTGTCAATTCTTTCGATTTCAATGACCTCCGGATTGCTGACGAGAGGCTCAACAAGGCTACGAATATCCTCAGTGAGGTCGATGTCAGTATTGAATTCCATTATTTTACTTCCTTCTTAGATTTCTCTTCAGCAAGTCTCTGATTTAATCCTTTTTTCTTGAATAAAGAACGGACAGAATCAGATGGTTCAGCACCATTTCTAAGCCATTTCATAGCTTCTTCTTCATTGATAACGAATTCTTCAGTGTGTGGATTGAAATGTCCAAGATCAGCAATAGCTTCAGCTCTTGGAGTTCTTCTTGAATCGCTGACTACAATACGATAGGTTGGATAGGCATTTCTACCAATTCTCTTTAATCTAATTTTTACCATAATAAATATCCTCCGATATGGTTTTTCAAAATTAACACATAAATTATAGAGACTAGATATTCATCTGTCAAGGCTTTTACATTAACAGCTGATATTTTTTTATTAAAAAAACCACCGAGAAGGTGGTTTTTGTCACTATTATTTAAATAAGATGAATTTATAGATTTTGAAACAATATTATTTTGTTTCTTCAGCTTCTTTAGCTGCTTTTGCTTCTTTGGCAGCTTTGGCTTTTTCTCTTTCAGCAGCCTTTTTCTTGTCAGCGTTTGTCTTTGTTGCAGCAAGATTTGCAGCAATTTTGTCTTTGCGGACGATTTCTTCAAGACGAGCACTCTTACCAGAACGGCTTCTGAGGAAGTAAAGCTTCTTTCTTCTAACCTTACCATGTCTAAGGACAGTGATTGAAGAGATAATTGGTGAATTTACTAAGAAGTTTCTTTCGACACCAACACCATTAGAATCTTTTCTTACGATGAAGGTCTTGCTAGCACCAGAACCCTTGACAGAGATGACAACACCTTCAAATGCTTGTTGTCTTTCTTTGTTTCCTTCACGAATTGTAACCATAACTCTGATTGTATCGCCGGTTACGAAATCAGGAAGATCATTACGGATTTGTGTAGCAGCTACTTGTTGAACTAAATTTTTGTTCATTATTCTGTTCTCCTTTGGAATTTATTTTGATTTCCTTTGGTACTTAGACGTGACAATCCAGCGGTACAAAAGTAAGCTTACAAAAAGCATTGATTACTATATCATTTAAATTTGTGTTATTCAAGAAAAAAATTAAACTTAACTTATCTATGGCTTCCATTCCATCTGGATTTGGGTAAAACTTGCTTATGATAGTATCTATTAAAATTAAGGTTGTACAAACTGCAGTTATTATCCAACGATTTTTATTTGATATTTTATGTAAGATTGGATAGAGACCAGGACCGACAAAATAAATTGCAAAAAGACATCCAATACCAAATAATAGACCACCAAATAGACAAATTCTTCCATTAAGATTGAATGGCATCGAATCATAATTCCAATATCTGACACCTTTAGTTTTTTCAATAAAGAACCCAGTGAAATATTCGATTGTCAAACAAACAATAATCGATAAAATAAATGATAACCATGGAACTTTCCTAAATTTTTTTAATAAAAATAAAGCAAGAACTGCCCCTGTCCCATAAATTGGAAGTACAGGTCCCCATAAGGTACCTCTATTTGCAAATTGAAAAGTTCTTATAAAATTATAAAATACTTCCCAACACCATCCACCAAAAGAGATTATGAAGAAAATCAATGCATAGTCAACTATTTCATATTGAACATCATAATTGGTATTTGATCTCAAAAGTAAAGATTTACTATTTTCTTCGTATATCTGTAAATAACTGATTGAATAAACTCTAGGATTTTTCTGTGCAAATGCATCTTTGACTGTCAAATAATATTTTGAGAAGCAAAGTTCTTGATATGGTTTAAAAAATAAAGGATCTAAGACTCCAAATGTAATAATTGATAATAGTTTCCAGCCGATAAAAGAAAGCATGAGTAGAAATAATTCCCACTTATGTCCTTTCATCATTTGCCTTGATAATCGCAAAGTTTGAATTGGATTAAGACTAGGATTATCCATAATTATATAATCAACAAAATAGTAAGAAAAATATAATATGAACCCACCGACGATTGTTAAACATGATAGTGAAAAAATAACTGATTTCAATAATCTTGTAAAAACAATGTTTATATAAAAGTGATTAAATCCGCCTTCTAAAATTGCATTTTTTTCATCATCTTGTTCTGATTTAATTTTTTTTAGGAAATAGTATTTCGAACCTATGTTGATGGGATGTAGAAAGAAAGCGATAAAGGCAAAAAATAGCAAACAACCGATAATGGCTGCCCATATCGCATTGACAGAATTTGCTTCATGAGCATTGAGAATAGAATATCCTATATATAAAGGATAAGATATTTCTGAAGTTAACAGTGTTGTTCCGGAACTTCCAAGGGATTCTAAAAATGTAAACAATTGAATTTCATTTGTATTAGATGGGTTAGGTATTAAAAAATTAGGATAATAAAAACGAACTATATATTTGATAAATAACCAACCATAGCTACCGCTTGTGTCACTAGCTCCGCTTTCTCCACTCAACTTTAAAAGAAAACTATTTAAAACACCAGTTGTAGTGATTATAACAAGCATTGCCATAAAGACATTTCGCCAATAATTAATCCTTATTTTACTTTTCGATTCCTTTTTTATGCTTTTATAATTTATCATAATGACCTCATAGAAATATTTTAAATGATATAATTATAGGTATCAATAAAATTATCGCTAAAAAATATCATTAAAATCCTTGCAATAAATTGATTGAGGATATATAATTGAAAAGCTTGGCATTTTATGCCCATTTTTAGTGGGGTAAGTATGCCTAAATGTGGGAAGCCAGTGACAACTGATAGAACCACAACACGTAAAATTTCAAAAAAGGAGGAAATTACCGTGCCAGCAAAGAAAGTCACAAGAGTGATGATTATCCGTGCAGAAGGCGGAGCTGCAAATCCAGCAAAGTTAGGTCAAAAATTAGGACCTTTCGGTATTGGTGGAAAATTCTGCCAAGAATTCAATCTTAAGACAGCAGATCGTAAGGGAGAAGTTGTTCCATGCGTTCTTACTATCTATGAAGATCGTACTTTCGATTTAAGTTTCAAGACTACCCCAGTTACATTCCTTGTCTTAAAGGCTGCAGGCCTTGAAAAAGGAAGAAAAGGTACAGATCGCGGTGGCGATCCAAAGACTATCGTCGGCAAAATCAAGAGAGCTGATGTTAAGAAAATTGCAGAATATAAGATGCCAGATCTTAACGTTGATTCTTTAGAAGCTGCTGAAAGATGTGTTGAAGGCTCTGCTAAATCTATGGGCATTGCCATTGTTGATTAATTGGGGGACTGAACAATGAAAAAAGTATCTAAAAAGTATGCTGCCAGCCTCAAGTTAGTTGAGAAGGGCAAAAAATATTCTATCGCTGAAGCTTGCGAACTTGTCAAAAAGACAGCTACAGCAAAATTTGATGAAACTGTTGATGTTTCTTTCAATCTTAATATCGATCCAAAGCAAGCTGATCAACAATTAAGAGGAACTATTTCTCTTCCTCATGGTAATGGTAAGACTGTTAAAATTCTTGCTATCACTGATAAAGCTGAAGAAGCAAAAGCTGCTGGCGCAGATTATGTTGGCCAACAAGATATGCTCGATAAGATTGCTAAAGAAAACTGGTTCGATTTCGATGTCATCGTTGCCACCCCAAATATGATGGGTCTCTTAGGTAAGATGGGTCGTGTCTTAGGACCAAAAGGCTTAATGCCAAATCCAAAGAGTGGTACCGTTACAATGAATATCGGTTCTGCTATTAAAGAAATCAAAAACGGTAAGATTTCTTATCGTAATGATAAAGACGGAAATCTTGCTATCAATTTCGGTAAAGTTAGCTTTACAAGTGAATTTTTAGCAGACAACCTTAAGACTATCATTGAGACAGTCAATCGTATCCGTCCTGCCGCTGTTAAGGGTACATATATTCTCTCTGCTACTATTTCTTGCACATATGGCCCTGCCATTAAAATTGCTCTCTAATTGAGCATTCGTTGTCCGATTCATTATCGGGTGAGTCAATATACCAAAGACAGTAACTGCTTGTGATTTATACATAGAAAAAAATAACTTGCTCCAAGCTCAATTTGTTACCGAGGATATAGGTTCTACCATATATTTAGAAAAGTATATTGTTACATACACCAAACCAAAGAGGAGGTGAAAAGATGAATCAGCAGATCTTAGCTGCGAAGAAAGAAACAGTCGCTGAATTAAATGAGATTCTTAAGAATTCTCATTCTGCAATCGTTGTTTCTTATTCCAAAATGTCTGTAAGTGAAGTCAATCAACTCCGCGCTGACCTCAAGAAGGCTGGTGCAAAGCTCTCAGTCCACAAGAACACTTTGGCAAAGAAAGCTGTCGATGAAGATGGCTTATCTGCCTTAGATGATGCTTTCAAAGGACCGACTGCTATTGTCACTTCTGTTGAAGAAGGTGCGGGTCTCAAAGTTTTGAACGATTTTGCTCAGGCTCACAAGAAGACTTTTGCTATTAAAGCTGGCGTTATCGCAGGAACTTATTGCGATGAAGCAAAGCTTAGCGAACTTGCTGCAATTGGTACAAAGGAAAATGCACTTGCATCCTTACTTTCTACAATGCAATCCCCACTTGTTATGTTCGCTCTTACACTTAAAGCCCTTGCTGAAAAGGGTGAAGGCGCTGCTGCCTAATAAGCAGATTGTCGTATTACAATACCATTAATTGGAGGAAAAACAAAATGGCTAAATTAGTTAAAGAAGATGTCATTGCTGGCTTAAAAGAAATGAACATGGTCGAAATCATGGACCTTGTCAAAGCTATTGAAGAAGAATTCGGCGTTAAGGCTGCTGCTGCTGTTGCTGCTCCAGCTGGCGGTGCTGCTGCTGCTCAAGAAGGACCAAGCGAAGTTTCTGTCGTTCTCAAGTCCTTCGGTGCTGCTAAAGTTGCAGTTATCAAAGCTGTTCAAGGCGTCACTGGCTTAGGCCTTATGGATGCAAAGAAGCTTGTTGACAAAGCTCCTGTTGCTGTTAAAGAAAAGATTTCCCCAGCTGAAGCTGAAGAAATCAAGAAACAACTTGTTGCTGCCGGCGCTGAAGTCGAAGTTAAGTAGTTTCTTATATTATCGTCGTATTTGCTCCCACCTTGTCTAATTTTTTGGCAGGGTGGGCTTCGTTGTCTATAGAAATATAGATATTTTTTATTAAGTATTTCTTTAGATGACTATTTTAAACCCAGGAAAGGCCTTCCTGGTAGAATAACAACGAGGTAATATTCATGGCTAAAGAATTTAATTTTAACCAGTATCAGACGCTCGATAATGGACGTATCGATCTTTCCAAAACTTTCTCTAGTGTTCCGCTTCCTAACCTTTGTGATGTTCAATTGAAATCATTTAATTGGTTTGTTGAAACCGGCATTACTGAAGTTTTTCATGATGTTTTCCCAATCGCTTCTAATAAAGACAGCAGAGCTCATACTGTTGACACTGATCAAGTAGCTAAACTTGATTTCGTTAAAGCCGAATTTGGTGAACCGAAGCATGATTATTTTGAGTGCAAGGTTTCTGCACTCACTTATTGTGCACCATTACATGTCACATTACGTCTCACTCATCCAGATGCATCTATCACTCAAGAGAGAATCTTCATGGGAGATTATCCATGGATGACTCCTTCTGGAACATTCATTGTCAATGGTTCTGAAAAGTGTATCGCATCTCAATTAGTGCGTTCTCCAGGTGCTTATTTAAGTAAGCACAGTGATGAAGTAGTGGCTAAAAAGAATGAAAATGATATCAAAAACGATGTGAACATTGTTTTTGGTTCTGATATTATCCCTGCTCGTGGAATCTGGCTTGAATTCCTTACCGATAATAGAGATTTTGTCTCTGTTCGTATCGATAAGCAAAAGAAAGTCCCGGCCTTAACGCTTTTGAGAGCTTTAGGTCTTGTTTCAGATTCTGACCAACTTTGTGATACTACTTTACCACCTGATTCTAATGGTGAAGTTTTTGTTCCAACTGGAATTCGTGGTCTTTTTGGTGATAATGAAGCTCTTATCAAGGCTATTGAAAAATCACCAGTCGATGACAAGAAGACTGCTGTTGAAAGATATCAAGAAGCTGTTATTGTCATCTTCAAAAAGCTTCGTCCAGGTGAACCTTATACCAAAGAATCTGCTGCTAATATGATCAAGCAAAGATTCTTTGATAAAGAACATTATGATTTAGGAAAAGCAGGAAGATTTAAGATTCAAGAAAAACTTGGAATCTATAATAGACTTCCAAATCAAGTTCTTGCTGAAGACCTCATCTCCAAAGAAGGAGAAGTCATCTTTGAAGCAGGTTATAAATTAACTTATGCTGATGTTGATAATCTCAGAAAGACTAAATTCTTTGAAGGCAATGAAAACCATTCCATTCAAGTCTCTTGCAATACTGCTTTAGATAATCATTCTACTGTCAATGTTGTCAAAGTTTTGAATCCGAATAATCCTGAAAAAGTTGTCAATATCATCGGTACTGATTTGACCCTTGATTTAACTTATATCACTATTTCTGATATTATTGCATCCTTGAGTTATATGCTCAATTTGATGGATGATATCGGTGAAGTTGATGATACTGATCACCTCGGAAATAAGAGAGTTCGTTGCGTTGGTGAACTCATTCAAGATAAATTCCGTGCTGGTTTAGTCAAGATGAAGAGAACTATTCATGATCGTATGTCAACATCCGATTTGAATGCTCTTACCATCACAAATTTGATCAATATTAAAGCTTTGACTGGTGCTGTTGGTCAATTCTTCAATTCTGATTCATTATCTCAATTTATGGATCAAACCAACCCATTAGCTGAGCTTGCAAATAAGAGACGTCTTTCTGCTTTAGGCCGTGGCGGTCTTACAAGAGACCGTGCTTCTAGCGCTGTTCGTGACGTCCACCCAACTCATTATGGACGTATTTGTCCTATTGAAACTCCTGAAGGTCAAAATATCGGTTTGATCTCTAATCTTGCATGTTATGCTAGAATCAACGATTATGGCTTCATCGAAACCCCATATCGTCCTGTCAAGGATGGTATCATCGATAATGATCCTGCTCATGTAGTTTGGTTCACTGCTAGCGATGAAAGACATCACATCATCGCACAAGCTAACGTCAATGCTGATAAAGAAACTAAGAAGATTCTTGATGAAACAGTTTCTGCTCGTATCAACGGCGAATATGTTTCTGTCAAACCTACTGAAGTTGATTATATTGACGCAAGTCCTAAGCAAATCGTTTCTATCGCAGCTGCTTGTATTCCATTCCTTGAAAATGATGACGGAAAACGTGCTTTGATGGGTTCTAATATGCAACGTCAAGCTCTTCCTCTTCTTCATCCAGAAGCTCCATATGTTGGAACCGGTTTAGAAGATAAAATCGCTCATGATTCAGGTGAAGCTCTTTTAGCTGAATTTGATGGAACTATCACTTATGCTGATGGAACTGAAATTAGAGTTTTATCCGATAAAGGCTTAGAAAAATCATATCAATTGCGTAAATTTGTTCGTTCAAATAAGCGTACATGTATCAACCAAACTCCTATTGTCAAAGCTGGCGATAGAGTTAAAGAAGGCGATATCATCGCTAATGGTTCTTCTATGGACAAGGGCGAACTCGCTTTAGGTCAAAATGTCACTATTGCCTTCACAACATGGCATGGTTATAACTACGAAGACGCTGTTCTTATTTCCCAACGTTGTATCAGTGATGATCTTTTCACTAACCTCATCATCGAAGAATACAGTGTTGAAAGACGTAAGACAAAATTAGGTGTTGAAGAATTCACCCGTGATATTCCAAATCTTGCTGAAGATAAGAAAGCTCATTTGGATGAAACTGGTTGTGTAATTCCAGGAACTGAAGTCAAAGAAGGTGATATCCTTGTTGGTAAAACAACTCCAAAAGGTGAAACAACAATCACTAATAATGAAAATCTTTTGAGATCAATCTTCTCATCTAAATCTGATGAAGATAAAGATAGCTCTATGAGAGTACCTCATGGTGGCGAAGGTATCGTTTTAGATGTCAGACGTTTCTCTAAAGAAAAAGGTGATGAATTATCTTCTGATATCTTAGAATGCATCAAAGTTTATGTCATTCAAAAGAGAAAGATTCAAGTCGGTGATAAAATGTCTGGACGTCACGGAAATAAAGGTGTTATTTCCCGTGTTCTTCCAGTTGAAGATATGCCTTATATGCCAGATGGAACTCCAGTTGATATTTGTTTATCACCTATGGGTGTTCCTTCCCGTATGAACATCGGACAGGTTCTTGAAGTTCAATTAGGTTATGCTTGTAAAAAACTCGGAGTTAAAGTTTCTACTCCTGTTTTCGATGGTGCAACCAATGAAGAAATCGCTGGCTTTATGGAAAAAGCTGGTATCGATCCAGATGGAAAGACCGTCTTATATGATGGACAAACTGGTGAACGTTTTGATTCACGTGTTGCAGTTGGTGTCATGTATATGATCAAACTTGACCACATGGTTGAAGATAAACTTCACGCTCGTGCTACTGGTCCATATTCTTTAGTCACTCAACAACCACTCGGCGGTAAAGCTCAAAATGGTGGTCAACGTTTCGGTGAAATGGAAGTTTGGGCCCTTGAAGCTTATGGTGCTGCTTATACCTTACAAGAAATGCTCACTATCAAATCTGATGATATGGTAGGAAGAAATAAGACCTATGAAGCAATTCTTAAAGGCGAAGGTATTCCAAAACCAAATATGCCAGAATCAACACGTGTTCTTATCAAAGAACTTCAAGGTCTTGCTGTTGATGTCAAGCTTTGTGATGTTTCTAATCAAGAAATTAACATGGATACCATTTCTGAAGAAGCAGAAAGAGATTCACGTCGTATTCATCATGATATTGTCAATTATGATGCTAAGCAAAATGAACGCCGTGAAGACAATCGTAGATATAGCAATTATATTTATGAAGACGAAGAACAAGAAATCGAAGCCGTCAAACCAAGCGATCTCGCTAATGAGAATATTGACGATGCCGATGAAAATGAATAATTGGAGGTGATGGACAATGTTTGACTTAAATAAACTCAAGTCGATTAAGATTGGCCTTGCATCCCCTGAACAAATTCGTTCTTGGGGTCATGGTGAAGTCACCAAGCCAGAGACTATTAATTATCGTTCTCAAAAACCAGAACCAGATGGTCTTTTTTGCGAAAAGATCTTTGGCCCTGTTAAAGACTTTGAATGTCATTGCGGACATTACAAAAAAGCCTCTTCTGCTGGTAAAGTTTGCGAAAAGTGTGGCGTTGAAGTCACTCTTAAAGCTGTCAGACGTGAACGTATGGGATACATCAATCTTGCATTCCCATGCGCCCACATTTGGTATGTCAAAGGAAGCCCATCAAAGATGGGACTTGTCCTTGGTATTGCTCCAAAGGATTTAGAAGAAGTCATCTACTTCGTTTCCCACATTGTTTTAAATCCTGGACAATCTAAAATTTTAAAATATCGTCAAGTATTAGATGAAAATGAAGCACGTGAGATTTTCGGTCAAGTGATTGAAAATGAAATTCTCTATGGTGAAAATTCTCGTTTAACTCCAAATACACCAGAATTTAACAAAGGATCAAGCATGCTTGACCACATCAAAAATGTTGGTCAACCATTTGATTTTGCAACTGTTAGTAAATATATCACAAGATATACTGGTGCAAAGTTCGGTATTGGTGCTGAAGCAGCTTTACAACTTTTAAAAGAAATTGACCTTGAAGCTGAAATTATCAATGTCAGAAAAGATTTGGAACAAACTTCTGGTGATAAAAACCAAAAGAGAATCAAAGCCATCAAGAGACTTGAAGTACTCGAAGCTTTCAAGAACAGTGAAATCAAACCAGAATGGATGGTTTTAAGTGTTCTTCCAGTCATCCCACCGGATTTACGTCCGATGATGCAACTTGATGGTGGTAGATATGCTACTAGTGATTTGAATGACTTATATCGTCAAGTCATCATCAAGAACAATCGTTTGAAGAGAGAAATCGAAGAACACGCTCCAAGTGTTATTCTTCTCAATGAAAAACGTATGCTTCAAGAAGCAGTCGATGCTTTGATTGATAATGAAAGAAGAACAAAGCCAGCTACCTCAATTTCTGGTACAACTCTTCGTTCTTTAAGTTCTACCTTAAAAGGTAAGCAAGGTCGTTTCCGTCAAAACCTTCTTGGTAAGCGTGTCGATTATTCTGGTCGTTCAGTTATCGCTGTCGGTCCTGAACTCAATATGGATGAATGTGGTTTGCCACGTGAAATGGCAGTTCAACTTTTCCGTCCTTTCATCGCTCACTATCTCATCTCTAAGAAAGATTCTAATGTCACAAGTCAAAGACAAGCTGATGAATTGATTGCAAGAAAAGATCCACGCGTCTATGATGCAATTGAACAAATCACTGAAAATCACCCTGTTCTTTTAAACCGTGCTCCTACCCTTCACCGTCTTGGTATTCAAGCTTTCCGTCCTATCTTAATCGAAGGAAAAGCTATTCGTTTACATCCGCTTGTTTGCCCAGGATTCAACGCTGACTTCGATGGTGACCAGATGGCTGTTCATGTTCCACTTTCTAGACAAGCACAAGCTGAAGCTATGTCTTTAATGCTTGCTAATCATAATATTTTAAAACCATCTGATGGACAACCAATTTGTGTTCCAAGTCAGGATATGATTTATGGTAATTATTACTTAACCTTGGAAGATGACCAAGATCAAGATGATGATTACGCCAAATACTATGAAAAACGCAATGAATTAGATATGCGTGATAAGTTCTTGAGTTACAAGAAGTACGAAGGTAAAGTTTTCTCTGACCCTAGTACTGCAATTCTCGCTTATCAAAATGGTATCATCTCTTTGCGTACAAGAATCTTTGTTCCAGCCTCTTCTTTAAATAAGACCTGGATCAATGATGAAAAGTATGCTTCCATTAAGAATTCTTATCTTTTGACAACAGTCGGTAAACTCATTTTCAACGATATCTTCCCAACTGACTTCCCATTCATCAACTTCCCATATTCTGCTACATCTTTGAAAAAACATGGTAAACCAGTTGATAAGAAAGCTCTTAAGAACGAATTAAAAGCTAACTTTGAAGAAACTCCACTTTCTTTCTTTGTCACTTCTAAAGAAGCATATGATGCAGTTATCGCTGCTCATGTCTATAAAGAAGGCGAAGATTTTGATGTCTTCAGAGAATACGCAAAATTACAACCAACCCGTTCTCCAATCGAGAAGAAGGGTATCAAGACCATGATGGATTATGTCTTCCGTAAATACGGAGCTGTTGAAACAGCAAAGATTATGGATGCTTTCAAGAATCAAGGTTTTGATTATTGTACTAAGTCTGGTCTTACCATCTCTCTTGATGATATGCAACCACTTCAAGGTCGTGATGAAGATTATAAGAATTGTAGAAATGAAGTTGCTAAGATTGAAGAAAATTATGATTTGGGCTTCTACACTGATGAAGAACGTCATAATGCAGTCATTGCAGCTTGGACAAGCGTCAAGGATGTCAATTTGACTGAAAAGCTTCATGCTCGTATGGCTTCTGCTCCTAGAAACCCAATGTTCATGATGATGGAATCCGGTGCTCGTGGTAGTGAAGATAACTACATGCAACTTATCGGTATGAAAGGTTGTATGCTTGATTCTACTGGTGTTGCTATCGAAGTCCCAGTCACTGATTGTTATGCTGATGGTTTGAGTGTCAGTGAATACTTCACTTCTACTCACGGTACTCGTAAAAATGGTTCCGATACTGCTTTGAAGACTGCTGACTCTGGTTACTTAACTCGTAAACTTGTCGATGTCTCTCACAATGTTGTCATCCGTGAAGAAGATTGTCACTGCGATCACGGCGTTGTCGTTATGGAATTAAAGGGTATCGCATCCTTGTATGATCGTATCGTCGGTCGTTATTCAATGCGTGATATCATCAATCCAGAAACTGGTGAAATCATCGTTCCTGGAAATGAATTCATCAACGAAGATTTAGCTACTAAAGTTGTTGCAGCTGGAATCAAAGAAGTTGAAATCCGTTCAATTCTCACTTGTGAAAGTACAGATGGCGTTTGTGTCCACTGCTATGGTCGTAACCTTGCAACTGGTCAAATCGCTACTATCGGTGATACTGTCGGTATCATGGCTGCTCAATCAATCGGTGAACCAGGTACTCAGCTTACATTAAAGAACTTCCACACTGGTGGTGTTGCAGGTGTTAAAGATATTACTACCGGTCTCCCACGTGTCTCCGAAATTCTTGAAGTTCGTAATCCAAAACCAAAGAGCCAAGCTCTTATCTCAACTATCCGTGGTACTGTCACAGATATCAAAGATGTTGGTTTACGTCATGAATTCACTGTTAAGAATGAACTTGAAGAACAAAAGTTCTTGTCTTATCCAAGTGCAGTTCCTAATGTCAAACAAGGCGACGAAATCGAAGCCGGTCATGCTCTTACTAAAGGTCATGTCAATCCAAAAGAACTTCTTGAATGCACAGACCTTCTCACTTTGAGAAGATATCTTATCAAGGAAGTTGAAGATGTTTATTCTGGAAATGGTATTGCTATTTCTGATAAGCACCTTGAAATCATCGTTCGTCAAATGACTAATAAGCTTCTCATCATCAATCCTGGTGATACAGATATGCTTCCTGGTCAAAGAGTCAATGATGTCATCTTCACTGAGAAGAACCAAAAGGTTCTCGCTCATGGTGGAAAACCAGCAGTCGGACGTCCGATTGTCTTAGGTATCACCAAAGCTGCTCTTGATACTGAATCCTTCCTTTCCTCTGCCTCCTTCCAAGAGACCACTCGTGTCTTGACTGAAGCTGCAATTAAAGGTAAGGTCGATCATCTCTGCGGTTTGAAGGAAAATGTCATGATTGGTAAACTAATCCCAGCTGGAACTGGTTTAAAACCATTACTTTCAGAAGAAGACGCTAATATCGATGCTTCCGAAGTTGTCTCTCAAGAAACACTTTTGAAGTCTGATAATGCTATTGTCTCTGCTGATGCAAAAGCTGAGATGGAAGTCAATCAAAAGCAATAATTTATAAAAAATTAAATATGGTCTTACATTTTTGTAAGGCCATATTCTTTGCAGCCGTAGTTCAGTGGTAGAACGATAGCTTCCCAAGCTGTATATACGGGTCCGATTCCCGCCGGCTGCTCCACTAAAGAAGCAATGGTTTGATACGATATGTGTCAGACCTTTTTTAATTGCAGATAGGGGTATTTTTCCTTTCCGCCAATTACATGAGGCCTAGATTTGGTGACTTTGGTCGCTCTTTCTAGGCCTTTTTTCTTTTCCTCTAATCAACAATTTAGGAAAGGTAGGAAGGAGTGTTTTAGTGAAAATGAATGGATAAAAGGGATATAAATCGCAACTAAATTTCAATTTGTTTTGAATATCAACCGGAGGTAACGAAATTTGCACTTTTCTTAGCTTTTCTTTTGAAAGTATTATTTGGTTAGTTGATTCATTAACACAATTTGAATAAATGCACAATTGAGTTTTTTAAACATAAACCATATTAATGCTAAATTGAATTTAATCGACTTAAAAATCTCAAGATTGTCTCGTGACTGTCGGTCATATATCTATTTCCATCATCAAGATCGAAAACGTTGCACTTCCTAACGTTCTGGTTCCAGTAGAATATTCACTTTGATATCAGACTTTTTGTTGATGATTTTTGAATACTGGTTTTTAAGTTTAAAATAATGTAAGAGCATACATTTATTTGCACTTTTTTAGTTTCTTAAATTGCAATTTTGTTTTAATAACTTATTTTCTTGAGTTTTAATCTCATAAAAAAATAAATAATAAGCCTTTATTACTAAAAGTATTTTTATTTAAATAAAGCAATATAAAAAAATACCAATTTAAAATTTAAAAATATATGAAAATTTACATTTTTAATAACTATTGATAATAGTTTTTCTATGAATATAATTTTACATATGAAATTAATTAATAAAACTTTTTCATCTGAAAATCCACCGAAAAGAAGTGTTGCATTGTTATCGATTGTTTCAGTTTTTTATGAAGCTTTCTTTGAGTTTATAACTCTTTTCCTTCTTCTTTATGTTCAACTTGCTTCTCCTCTTACAAAGGTGAGTTCAAATCAATATAAAGCGATGTTGCTTGTAATAACATTAGGTTTAGTAGCTGTTAAAATAATGGTTGGATTTGGTTATACCATCGTTGGATATTTCATCGATAAACGAGATTATCCACTTGGTAGATATCGAACTTTTATTCTTTTCGGTTCTACTTTAACAACATTTTTCTTTGTATTATTGTTTTTTGTTTGTCCTTTGTTTAGTGGATGGGCATATGTTGCTTTATTCTTAGTTTTGTATTTATTTACATATCTTTCGTATGCTATCAATGATGTCGCTTTCTTTTCTTACTTGAATACCTTTTCAATTGATGAAAAGAAAAAAGGCGTTTATTCGTCCATTATCAATGGTTTTGGAGTTTTAGGAGCTTATATCACTGCTGCTTTATCTCCAACTATCACAGGTGGAGATGCTAAGAGAAATCTGACTATTTTTGCTTTAGTTTTAGTCGTTTTATTCTATGTATTTCAGATGATACTTGGAATTTTTATGAGAGAAAGAGAAGAAGAAAATCTGACTATAAGAAGTTCAGATTCTCCTTTATCTCCTATCAAATTATTATTTCAAGATAAACAAATATTTTTGACTATGTTGATGTTTTTACTCATATTCTTAGCTCAAGATTTGATCATCGGTAATAGTACTAATTATTTTTATTTTGAATATGGATATGGCAGTTTCACATCTCCTGGTATTGATGGCACTGGTAAAAGTGGTGCATATATTTCATTTTTCTTCACCATAGCATTTGGTATCGGTAATGCTTTTTCAGGATTCTTTTATCCATTTATCGCTAAAAAAATGTCTAAAAAGAACATTCTTATTTCTTTTGGTGCTTTGAGCATTTTGTTATACTGTTTATTATTCTTCTTTGGATTTAGAAGAGGAAATGAATATGTTCTTTATTTCTTAAGCTTTGGAATCAGTTTTGTTCATGGAATTATTTATACACCTATATATGTCAATTGTTTTGAACTCAGAGAATATTATGCAGCTAAAACAGGATTAGATAAAAATGGGTCTATTCAAGGCATCAGAGGCGGACTTCCATCTGTTGCTAACGGATTACAAGTTGCTTTGTTTTATGTATTTCTAAATGCCTCTAATTTAGTGTCTGCTAATGAGGTGATATCTTCTTTTGAAGCTTCAAGCGCTAGTCATGATTCGAGTATGAGTCTTACCCTTTTGAATTCTAAACTTGATAATACTATTTCATTGACATCAAAGAATATTTACCTTTCTTCCATGACTTTTTTACCTTTATTCATAACTTTGACATGTATTGTTTGTACTATTCTTTTTGTAAAAGTGAATGATGAAAGAAACTATGTTTCATATGTTGAAAAGATGTTAGAAAGGAAAAGAAAAAACATTTAATTTTTCTTTTTAGGTGACTGAAAAAGATATAAAATAGTCGAGTTATGGTAGGAGTTTGATTATGGATTCTGTTCTTAAAAGATTCTTGACAAAAATTGGAATCAAAGATTTGTCTCCTTTTGAAGAGGGCTATTTTGATAAGTTAGTTAATGATAAAGAATGCAATCGCATTTTTGCGTGCATTTTTCTTCCTAAATATTTGCATTATAAAGATTACAAGAATTTCTTTGATACCGTTGATAATTTTGTCTCTCACGGCGGTTTTGGAATGTCTCTATCTTTTAAATACAAAGATGAAGAAAATGAATTTGAGACAATATTAGCTGAATATGTCGAAGCAAATGGTTGTAGTATGCTCGATGATTACAAAATTATCGAGGAAGATAAGAAAATATTGTTTTATTATCGAAACGCATATGGCGCAAATGAGATTTATGAAGAGACTAGAAGATTAAAAGATTTTTTAGAATCCATTTCTTCTTCGTATAGTGTATTGACACAAGAAAAGGTCTTCATCGACAATGATTTTGTTGAAAAAAGAGAAGAAGAATACGAACAAAAATCATATGAAGCTGCTAAAAAATTCGTTAAGAATTCATCCTATCAACCATGTAAATTAAAGGATATTGAAAATTTTAGAAATGTCATTGTTGAAGGCGTTATCTTTTCTATTCCAGAGGATAAGATTAGAAAATCTAAAAAATCTAATAAATTGATTGAAGTTATTGAATATACTGATGGAACTGATTCGATTTCATCTACCTTATTTGAAGGTAAATCAATGACTATTGATCAAATTGAAAAGTTTAAAGTAGGTACTAAAATTAGAGTTTCTGGAAGACCGGTTCACGATAAATACTCTCATGATGAACTTGTCATTCAAATCGATAATATCGAAATAGTTGATAATGATCCTCCAAGAGAAGATATCTATCCTAGAAAGAGAGTTGAATTACATCTTCATACGAGAATGTCAGCTTTTGATGGTGTTGCATCCATCACTGATTATTGTAAATTAGCTCAAAAATGGGGACATAAAGCCATCGCACTTACAGATCATGGTGTTGCTCAGTCTTTCCCAGAAGCTCAAAAAGCAAGCAAAGCAACAGGGGTTAAGGTCATCTATGGTGCTGAATTATACATGATAGATGATTCAAAAATGAAGTTTGTTTATAATCCTTGTGATACTATACTTTCTAAAGCTACTTATGTAGTTTTTGATACTGAAACCACAGGTTTGAGTTGCAGATATGATAAGTTGATTGAATTTGGTGCTATCAAATGCGATAGTTCTGGCAATGTTTTAGATCACATAGATTTCTTCATAAATCCAAATAGAAAACTTGGAAAATTCTCCACTGAAACATCCCATATTACTCAAGCTCAGGTCGATAATGGAAAACCTATCAAAAAAGCATTAGAGGATATCATCGAATTTTTTGGTGATTCTATCTTGGTTGCTCATAATGCCGAATTCGACTACAATTTTGTCAATGAAGCCTTAAAGAATAATGGTATGGAAACCATCAAAAATCCAGTCATTGATACTTTACCGCTTGCTAGATATTTATTCCCTGAGATGAGAAGTCATAGAGAAGGAGCAATTGCGAGAAAATTAGAGATAGCTTTTGATAGTGAAACAGCTCATAGAGCTGATTATGATGCATCACATCTTGCAACTATTTTTTCAGTAATGCTCTCAAGACTTTGTCAAAACAACCCTAATTTAACACATAGAGATTTAGAAAAACTTGAAGTCACTAAGACGATGCTTTTGAGTTTGCACCCACATCATGTTACTGTGTATGTTAAAAATACTGATGGTTTGAAGGATTTGTATCGTATCATTTCATATTCTAGTACTGAATTCATCTCTGGGACCTCAACTCCTCTTACTCCAAAGAGCTATTTGAACGAACATCGACAGAATCTTTTGATTGGTTCTGCTTGTTTCAATGGTGAGATTTGGGATGCAGCAATGACAAAATCTGAAGATGCTTTGAAAAAACTGATGGAATTCTACGATTTCATTGAAGTACAGCCTCCTGAAAATCATTTGTATGAAATCCATACTGGAAAATTAAACGATGTTGAAGAAGCTAGAGAAGTGACAAAAGATCTCATCAAAAACGCTAAGAGTATCAATAAAATCATCTGCGCAACTGGCGATTGTCATTACTTAAATCCTCAAGATAAATTATTCAGAGATGTTTATATTTCTGCTAAAGGTTTAGGCGGTACAAGACATCCATTGAATTTAGCTCCAAGAGAATCAAGTCCTGAATCTAAAAAACAAGCTTGGTATAAAAATCCTCTTCCAAATCCAGATCAACATTTTAGAACTACCGATGAGATGATGGAATGTTTTTCATTTTTAAATGATAAAGCCTTAGAAGAAGAGATTGTCATTGATAATACTAATTTGATTGCTGATATGATCGCTGATGATATCAAGCCGACAAAGGATAAATTATATCCACCATTTATTCCAGGTGCTGATGAAAAATTGACGGAATTGACTTATAAGACTGCAAAGGAATTATACGGAGATCCTTTGCCTGAAGTGATTCAACAACGTCTTGAAACTGAACTCAAAGGTATCATCGATAATGGTTATGCTGTCATTTACTGGTTGTCTTCTGATATTGTCAGATGGTCAAATTCTGAAGGTTATTTGATTGGTTCTAGAGGTTCTGTCGGTTCTTCTTTAGTTGCTACGATGTCAGGAATTACTGAAGTCAATCCTTTACCACCTCATTATCGCTGCCCAAAGTGCAAACATCTAGAATGGGCAGATATCAGTTTATATGATTCTGGTTTTGATTTACCTGAGAAATGCTGTCCTGAATGTGGAGAAAAGATGATTGGTGATGGTCAAAATATTCCGTTTGCAACTTTCTTAGGTTTCCACGCCGAAAAAGTTCCGGATATCGATTTGAATTTCCCATCAGATTTCCAATCAAGAGCTCACCTTCATATGCAAGAAGTTTTGAATTCGACTGGTAACAAATGTTATAAAGCAGGTACTATTCAAACTACCCAAGATAAACAAGCTCGTGGTTATGCTTTAGGATACATCGAATCATTAGGAATGGATAAAAGCAAAGTTAGAAATGCCCATTTAGATTATATCGGTTCAGGATGTATCGGTACAAAGAGATCAACTGGTCAACATCCAGGTGGTGTTATTGTCATTCCAGCTGGTATGGAAGCTTATGATTTCACTCCTGTTCAATATCCAGCTGATGATCCTGATTCTGATTGGGAAACAACCCATTTTGACTTCCATGCCATTCACGATAATGTTTTGAAATTCGATATGTTAGGTCATGTTGATCCTGTTGCTATACGTATGCAATGTGATTTATGCGGTTTCAGCTTTATGGATATGAAGGAGAAGATTCCGATTTCAGATCCTGAAGCTAAATCATTGTTGTGGTCAGCTGATGCTCTACATTTAAAAAATAATGTTCTTCAACAAGAAACAGGCGCCTTAGGACTTCCTGAATTTGGAACTGAAAATGGAAGAAGAGTTCTTCTTGAAACAAAACCACGATCTTTTTCAGATTTAGTCAGAATCTCTGGTCTTTCTCACGGTACTGATGTCTTTGCAGGTAATGCAGAGGATTTGATCACTAAAGAAGGATTTAAACTCGGCGATGTTATCGCCTGCCGTGATGATATTATGACAGTCTTACATGATAAATATGGTGTTGAAAATGGTGATGCATTCAAGATCATGGAATTCACTAGAAAAGGTATGTTTGTCAAGAGTAAGGACCAAGAACTTAAAGATAAATACGATAAAATTTTAAAAGAGCATAATGTTCCGGATTGGTATATAAATTCATGTCATAAGATTCAGTATATGTTCCCAAAAGGTCATGCTGTCGCTTATGTTACTAACTGTATTCGTTGCGCTTGGTTTAAAGTGCATAAACCACTTGCTTACTATGCTACTTATTTCACATTAAGATGTGATTCATATGATATTGAAAATATGATGAAAGGTATCAAAGCTTGCTTGAAAAAGAGAGAAGATATCTTGAATAGACAAAGGAATAGACTTCCAGTTACAAACACTGAATTAGCATGTATCAACGCTTATGAATCTACTATCGAAATGTACGATAGAGGTATGTCCTTTGCTCCGATCCATGTCAATACAAGTGAAGCTACTAGATTTACAATTGATGAGAAACATAATAAGGTCATTCCTTCTTTGACTTGTGTCAATAATTTAGGCGAATCACTTGCAGTTCAAATAACAAATGCTAGAAAGGTTCATCCTTTCACTTCAGTTGATGATTTAAGAGAAAGAGCTAGAGTTGGTGATAAGATGATCGAAGTCTTAAGATCTTTAGGTGCATTAGATGGAGTGCCTGAATCAGATCAAATATCTTTGTTTGAATTTTAAAGTTTAAACTTAATAAATAAGATGTTAATAAAAAATAGACTGCAAATGCAGTCTATTTTTCGATTTCATCCTTCTTTTCTTCAATAACTTTATGTGTATGTTTTTCTCTGAAATGTTGTAGTTCAGATAAATGCCAAAGGACGATGACATAATTAGAAGCCATGATAGCAATGAGGAAATTGAATGCGTAATAAATTTCACTTACTTCTACATAATAGAAGAAATCGAAGATGATGTAGTTGATGGCGTTGAATAAGAAATGGAAGATTACGGGAATGAGGAACGAATCAAAGAAAATAGCTAAGTATCCACATTCCATTGTTAGTAAAGCGACAAATACTAGTCTCAATATGGCAACTTGGGGTGAAAAGTCCAAAAATGAATAACAGTGTGCAGCCATAAATATGATTCCTGATATGACTACTGCAATCGCATTTTGATTTTTACATTTGAGGTTGTTGAGAAGAAAATAAATCATAAAATCAACGAATAACAAGTCTTCTATGATTGATCCAAATGCATCAACAACCAAATCGTAAATCATGATGTATTCGAATTTTCCATCAACTCCTTCTTCTCTTATCAGCATATAGATGAGGTTTGCAAAGCAAGGAATCAATAAAGGAATCAAATATAAATAATTGATTTGACAGAATGGTCTATCTAATTCTATATCTTTCTTTTTCTTATAGATGATTGAAAAAATAGACATTGATAGGTAGAGACATAATTTTAGTGTTAAATATTTCCATTCACTATTTATCCATGTTTTAATAGGTAAATAATTGAATAAAACGTAAATCGATATCATAGGAATGAGCAACATTAAAACTGTCTTATTTTTTTTGAAAAAGTTTGAAATTGTCATTTTGTTTTTATCTTTCGTATGGGAGTGGGAATTTTTTGTTAAGTTCGTGAACTTGAGCTTTTACATTTTCTTTGATAGTTTCATCATTTGGATTCTTCAATACTTCAGTTATAAGTTTTCCAACTAATATAAATTCTTTTTCCTTATATCCACGAGTTGTCATAGCTGGAGTTCCAAGTCTCAATCCAGAAGTATAGGCTGGTTTTTCACTATCGTTTGGAATCGCATTTTTATTAGTTGTGATATTGCATTCTTCAAGTAGTTTTTGGGCCTCTAATCCTGTTACATTAAAACGTGATTTTACATCGATTAAAAGAAGATGATTATCAGTACCATCGGTGATGATGCCTACTCCTTCGTGTTTTAAAGATTCAGCTAGTGCTTTTGCATTCTTGACTATTTGACTTGCGTAAATTTTAAAATCATCTTGTAATGCTTCTTTAAAACAAACGGCTTTTGCTAAGATAGTATTTTCAAGTGGTCCACCTTGACAACGTGGGAATACTGATTTATCAATTGCTTTCCCAATTTCTAAATTATTTGAAACTATGATTCCACCTCTTGGTCCACGTAATGTTTTATGGGTTGTTGAAGTTACAACATCAGCATATGGTAGCGGTGAAGGATGTTCATTAGCTGCAACTAAACCAGCGATGTGTGCCATATCTACCATTAAATAAGCGTTAACACTATCAGCGATTTCTCTGAATTTCTTAAAATCAATAAATCTTGGATAGGCGCTAGCACCACAAACAATCAGCTTTGGTTTTACTTCTAAAGCTATTTTATTAACTTCGTCGTAATCGATAAGACCAGTGTTTTTATCTACTCCATAGGAGAAAGACTCATAATCTCTTCCAGAGAAAGAAAATCTATATCCGTGAGTTAAATGTCCACCGCTATCTAATGACATACCAAGGATTCTATCACCATTTTGTAATAGGGCTTTGTAGACTTCCATATTTGCTTGACTTCCAGAATGTGGTTGAACATTAGCCCATTCACAGTTGTATAACTGTTTTAAACGATTGATAGCAAGCATTTCTCCTTGATCGATGAATTCACAACCACCATAATATCTCTTTCCTGGATATCCTTCGGCGTATTTGTTTGTGAAAATTGAACCATTAGCTTCTCTTACTGCATTTGAAACATAATTTTCAGATGCGATAAGTTCGATATTTTCCTCTTGTCTATTTCTTTCTTTAGCCAAAATTTCATAGGCTTCTTGATCTTCTTGAAATAATTCTCTGTTGTCTATCATATTATGTGCCTCAATAATATGTAATAGAATAACATAATAAAATGAAAGTTAGAAAAATAATTCAAATAAAAATGTAGGATAAGAATAATCTTACCCTACAAAGAGCAAAAGGAATTTTTATGTTAGAATTTATTATCTTTATAATGAAAAGAGGTCATACAAAATTACCAAGCACTCTTTTCTTAGTAACATTATAAAAGATAAACTGAAAATTTGAAATAAAAATAAATAAAAATTATAAAATTTGTTAAAAATCTATAAATTTTTAGGAAAAATATTCAGACTTATTTGCTGACGAATTCTTTTAAAAGCTCAACTTTATCTCTCTTTTCCCATGGAAGATTTAAATCTGGTCTTCCAAAATGTCCATAAGCAGCTAAATCTTGATAATGGAAGGTTGGGTGTAATAAAGAAAATCTTTCGATGATACCACCTGGTGTGAAATCAAAAATTTCTTCATTTAATAAGGCTTTGAGAATTAGGCTCTTGTCTATTTTTTCAGTTCCATATGTTTCGATATTGATACTGACAGGTTCGGATACACCGATAGCATAACTGAGTTGAATCAAACATCTATCACATAAACCAGCTGCTACGATATTTAAAGCAGCGTGACGAGCTGCATAGGCAGCACTTCTATCGACCTTAGTTGGATCTTTTCCTGAGAAAGCACCACCACCATGAGGTGCAGAACCACCATAAGTATCGACAATGATTTTTCTTCCAGTGAGACCAGTATCTCCAAGAGGACCACCGATTTCAAATCTACCGGTTGGATTGATGTAATATTGATCAGTATTTGTTCTATCAAGTTTAAAAGAATCGATGACAGGATAGATGACTTTATTCAATAATTCAGCACGAATATGTTCCATTGAATATTCTGGTTCGTGTTGACAAGAGAATACAACAGCATTGAGTTTTGGTTTCTCGTTTGTATAATCGATTGTCACTTGGGATTTCATATCTGGTCTTGCAAAATCTAATTTTCCAGCTTTTCTAAGTTCAGTTGCTTTACGAACTAATTTGTGTGACATGACAATCGGAAGTGGCATATAGTTTTCAGTTTCATTTGTAGCATAACCGAACATAATACCTTGGTCACCAGCACCGATAGAGTGTTTATCGAATGAAGAATTTACACCTTGAGCGATGTCAGGTGATTGTTCTCTTATGTAAACTTCAACACTCATTGAGTCAGCACCGATTCCTTTTTCACTGGAGGTGTAACCGATTTCTCTGACTACATCTCTTGCGATTTTTTCGTAATCGATTTTAGCTTTAGTAGTAACTTCTCCTGAGATGATGATTTTCTCTCTTGTTGCCATTGTCTCAACTGCAGTTCTTGAGAGTGGGTCTTGGCTTAGACAAGCATCAAGAATTGCATCACTGATACGATCGCATACTTTGTCAGGATGTCCTTCTGAAACACTTTCAGAAGTGAAAAGATTTAATAATTTATTCATGTTTTCCTTTCTGATGAATTAAAAAAATCCATCTTTCGATGGATTGAATTTCTTTTTATCCATCGTTCTAAGCTTTAGCACCTTACGATTGCAGGTTGCTGTTGGGTCAATGGGCTTAGTCCCTCGCCAATCTCTTGATGAGCTCAATTATTATAAGATTTTAAAAATAAATGTCAAAGGAAATTTATATTATTTGCTTTGCTTTCTCCCTTGATTGATATTATGTATTTTTAAATTGTCTTCTGTACTGATAGTATTTGAAACCAAAGGATGTAAATAATAATGCATTTCTATTATCATCATTTCTTTTTCATCAGTTGTAATGTTAGAACTATTTAATAATGTTGGATATTCTTTTAGATAATTTATATCATCAGGAAGTTTATCGCCTTCGATTTTTTTATTAAATTCGTTTAAGAATTTATCATAATTTTTTTGGTTTGAAATAAGTTGTTTAGTAATTCGTTGTTCTTTTTTATATGAATTTATAATTTTTTCATCACTTATTTTTTTAGAAACAAATTTATTTTTTAAGTGTTCTTTTATTGTAGAGATATCTTCTGATCTTTGTTTTTTTCTTTTTCTTTTTTCTTTTTCTTTTTTATCTTTTCTTTCTTCTTCATCAATGGCTAATTGGTCGTTTATTACATTTAAAAATTCTGTATCTTCGTTTTCTTCTCTTAATGAATTTGCAAAGTTGTGCAACTTATCTGAAAAAGACTTATTCGCACCTTTCACAATAAAAGAAGATTCTCGATAATCTAATTCCAAAGCCTTTTTCAACCAATTTAAATATTTGTTCAATTCAAATGAAATGAAGATAAATGAGAATTGAAATACTAATAAGATTGCAAGAGCTAAGGTCATAACTTTATCAAAATCACTGACCTTGTTTTGAATGATTGGAATTAAAGAAATGCTCAATAGAGATACTTTGCTTATCAATGAGATTATCTTTAATACATTTCTTTTCTTTTTATGGTCGATTTTCAATTCTTTATTTTTTTCTTTTCTTTTTTTATATTGGAATATACATTCTTCACTAAATACTAATATTGAGATTGTTAAAAGTATTGAATAAAGAACTGTATAGACGATTGATAAATGATGAACGTATATTGAATATGAATAATAAAAAAACAAGAAAATTTGTACAATAATAGTGATAATAAAACCTATTTTGTTTAAATCTTCTTTGATTTTGTGATATAGTGCTAAGGTATGTTTATATTCGATAAATTTCATTTCGTTATGATTGTAATTCAAATCAATATAAATGTTAATTGTTTGAATCTAAAATAATTAAAAATATCTTTTTTAGATTTATATAAAAGAAAGGATAAGCAGTAATGGAAGAGAAAAATAAAGATCCGTTGTTCAAAGAAAAAATGATATTGACAATCGAATATTTAGTCTTTATGGCTTTATTTTTGATATTGGGAATTTTAATTTTAGTTGATATAATACCGATCAAAGGTACTTTTAGAAAAGTTTTAATTTATGTTTCGACTGCAGGAAGTTTATTTATCATTTTTGATTTGTTTTGGACTATCTTCAGTAAAAAAAGAAAAAAAAAATGGTCTATTGTTGATAAAATATTAGCGTTTCCTGCTGGTGTCTCTGTTTTCGTTGTAAATATCCTCACCTTTATTTGGGGATTTGAAAACACTGTGAACCTTCATGAGACATTCGTGGGTTATCTATTCTGCTATTTAGCTTTTGTCTATCTTTTTGAAGGTGTTTATCATTATTTCAAACCTCAACCGATGCTTCTTGAAGAATTGAAAAAGGAAGAAGAACTAAAGAAAGAAACTGAAGAAATATCTGAAGTTAAAGAAGATGACTTTATGAAAAAGTTAAAAGAAGTCAGTTCTAAAAATGACGAAGATAAATGATCTATTAATTAGAAAATCAATCAAAATTAAATGTATATTTTAAGGAGGTAAATGTATGTACGCTAAAAACATTTGGTTAGATGCTGATGAGAATAAGAAAAAAGAAATCTTTGATTTCAACGATGAATACAAAGATTTTTTGAGTTATGGAAAGACAGAAAGACTTGTTGTTAAAGAAGCAATTAAGATGGCAGAAGAAAATGGTTTTAAAGAATTATCCACTTTTAAAACATTAAAACCAGGTGATAAGGTTTATGCTGTCAATAAAGCAAAGAATTTCTTAGCTGCTGTCATTGGTGATGAAAGCATTGAAGAAGGCATGAGAGTTTTAGGTGCTCATATCGATTCTCCACGTCTTGATATCAAACAAAATCCATTATTTGAAAAGGGTGGATTTGCAATGTTTGAAACTCATTATTATGGTGGTATTAAAAAATATCAATATACAACTATTCCTCTTGCATTACATGGTGTTGTTTATAAAAAGGATGGTAGCTGTATTGAAGTTTCAATCGGTGAAGATATAAACGATCCTGTTGTCGGAATCACTGATTTATTAATTCATTTATCACAAGACCAAATGTCAAAACCATTAGGGAAAGCTATTGAAGGTGAAGATTTAGATATTACTGTTGGAAACATTCCACTTGATAATAATAAAGATGCTGAAAAGTCATACATCTTAAAATTGCTTAAAGAAAAATATGATTTTGAAGAAGAAGACTTCCTTTCTAGTGAGCTTGTCGCTGTTCCAGCAGGCCCAGCAAGAGATTACGGAATTGATCGTTCAATGGTTGCTGGTTACGGACATGATGATAGAGTTTGTGCTTTCACATCATTTAAAGCTGTTTTAGATGCTGGCAAAGCTAAATACACAACTGTTGCTGTTTTAGTTGATAAAGAAGAAGTAGGGTCTATTGGTGCTACTGGTGCTCAAAGTATGTGGTTTGAAAATGTTGTCGCTGAAATGTTAAATCTTCAAGGTAAGACTTCACTTCTTGCTTTAAGACATGCAATGACTAATACTAAGATGCTTTCTAGCGATGTTTCATGCGCTGTTGATCCTATTTATCCTTCTGCAAATGAACCAAATAATTCTTGCTACTTCTCTAAAGGTATCGTATTCAATAAATACACAGGTGCGAGAGGTAAGAGTGGTTGCAATGATGCTATGCCAGAATTTTTAGCATTTGTCAGAAATGCAATGGATAGCAATGGAATTCATTATCAAACATCTGAAATTGGAAAAGTTGATCAAGGTGGTGGTGGAACTATCGCATATATCTTAGGAAATTACAACATGTATGTTCTCGATGCTGGTGTTCCAGTTTTATCAATGCATGCTCCGATGGAACTTGTTTCTAAAGCTGATGTATATGAAGCTTATTTAGCTTATAAAGCTTTCTTAAAAGCATAAAATATAAATATAAAGGCATTCGTTTGGATGCCTTTTTTGGAAAACGTATGAATTTAATTGTTAAAGATAAAAATAGTAATTCTATTTCTTTTAGTCCTTTGATTGTCGGTGGTTCAAGCTATCAAATGATAAACGGACTCTATGACGAAGATTTTTTTGAAAAACTCAAAGAAAACAATCTTTTGACTTTTGATTTGGGAAGGGTCTACGGAAATGGAAAAGCAGAAGAAAACTTTTCCTCATATTTAAAATGGTTGGATAGAGATAAAGTCACTATCATCACAAAATGCTGTCATCCGCTTTACGGAATCTTTAAAAGAGTAAGTAAAAAAGCAGCATTTAATGATATTGAATCTTCGTTGAAGGCTTTAAATACGAGTTATGTTGATGTTCTTTTATTGCATAGAGATGATGAAAATGTTGATGCTAAAGAAATCATCACATTTATGAATGAGATTTTAGAAAAAGGATATACAAGACTTATTGGAGTCAGCAATTGGAGTGTAGACCGCATCAAAGAAGCAAATGAATACGCCATTTATCATTCCTTAGAACCGTTCAAAGTGAATGAACCACAATTTTCATTAGCTATCAGAAATAAAGACCCATGGCATAATGGAAGTAAAACAATCACAGGTGATTCTCATTTTGAAGATAGGAAATACCTAAAAGAGAATGGTATTATAAATTTATGTTATTCATCATTAGCTGATGGATTTATGGCTGGTAAATATAATCATGATGATAAGAATTTTAAAAAGAATCTTTCTCATTTTTCTAAAACTGCATATTTCTCTCAGAATAATCTTGAAATATTGAAAAGATGTGAAAACCTAGCTAAAGAGAAAGGTGTAAGTGTTGCTCAATTATCTCTTGCTTATGTTCTAAATCAAGATTTCAATACAAGAGCTATAGTCAATTTTTCAAGTGCTAGACGAATATCTGAAAACGTAAAAGCAATAGAAATCAAATTAAGTGATAGAGAAAAAGAATATTTGATCAATGGTTGATCTTATAAAAAAGAAATAGTCAGCAATCAGCTGACTATTTTGGGATGGAATTTGAGAATGAGAGTTTGGAAATTATATATAGAATTTGATTAGCGATTTAGAAAGTGTATTCGAATGGGCTTGCAGTTATTGCTTTGACTGGAATTTTGCTCAAGACAATACCTAAAGATTGACTGTATTTGACACCATTGACATTGACAGTGTAGTCGATAATTGGTTGACTGCCATCGAATTCTGCTGAGAAAGCGGCATAGTTTAATTCGTTTAGTGTCCAGACACCTGAATCGGTTGAATAATCTGGATCATCATCATCAGAATAATGATAATCAAATGAATAATTGACACCAAATGTTTTAAGGAAGGTAGTAGCATCGAAATTTGTAGTGAAAATTTCAGCGCATTTTGGTTGTGTTAAATTGACGTTTTCACCAATTACAACATTTTTGATATCACAGTTTTTCTTCATTTCATCAGTCATTGTTTTTACATAGGAGGTAGCTTGATTTCTGCACCATTCTAAAAATTTTGGATTGAAATTGTAAGTTTGGTTTTCTAGTTCTTTTGATACTGTTTTACTACCTCCGGTTGTTTGAATATCAACTTCAACTGTAGGCTTTTTACCTTGTTCAATAGTCACAGTTTTTGGAAGTGTTACAGTTAATTTTTCTCTGAAATCTAATTTTACTAAACAGTATACTTCAACATTGGATTCTGCGTACAATTTCACCTGAGCTTGTTTTGTGAAAACTCCTAAACAATGGACTTTAACTTTTCTTTCAGTTTTTAAATGTTCCATCTTTAGAATGGTATTATCGACTTCAGTGTTATCAGTATAAGTCAGTTTGGCTAAGATTTGATCTGTATAAACATCTGGTGTTACTTTGTAAGTGAATTCAAAACAGCCATACTTGTCAGAAGTTGAATTAAAAGCATATTTGATCTTAAAATTATTTCCTTCTTCAATTTCAGTTTGGACTGGAATGTCTGCTTTTGGCTTGGTGACTTTGTCGATTACAAAATAACCTCCGATGAGTGAACCTACTGATAAAATACCTAATGACAATAATAATGGCTTGTTAAACTTGTAGACTTTCATAAAAATTCTCCTTTTACCTTTTGTGCTATCGCTAGCGAGAAAATGATAACATAGGTTTTAAAATTCGGTTTTAAAAC
>CAVEQA010000002.1:0-35551 GCA_963617725.1 Paludibacteraceae bacterium | reverse complement strand
ATGTTATTCTTCTTTTAGCGTTGCACTTAGGTTTAAAACTGACAATATTTTTTCTATTTTGCGTATTTATTGACAAAATATCCAAAGATATAGAACAGGTTAAAGATGAATGAGAAGATTGCTGATACGACATATACTGGTTCTCTATAAGAGATTGTCATGATAATTTGCAATATGACAATAACTAATAAAATGATTGCGTAGATTCCAACAAATTTTGTTATTTTTGATTTTTTACCATTGAATGTCAAGATACCAGCAATTCCAGCTAAAATTGCTAATATGGTAGTTATTATTAAAACAATAAGATTGAGAGCAAAATCGGCTTTTTCAATTTGATCCCCTTTTACTTGGATAATGAATGCATAGATATTATAAAATGACATAAAGAGGATGAATGAACTAGATATCAAGAGTGAGTATTTACCTATCTTTTTAACTTTCTCATCTGTCCATTTTGAAAAGACATTATTTCCTTCTTCTACTATAAGAGGATTTTCACTTCCTGTTTGATACATAGCTATTTTTGAAACTCTGTGTTTGATAAAGAGTGTCAGTTTTGTTTGTTCAGAATGATCTAAGAATAAGATAGTTGCTGCTTCCCAAACAAATACCCATGCGATGATATCCATAACTTCTGTGATTATCGATGATCTTATTCCTTCTCCTAAGATCTCATTGTCTTTGATGATTGTCATCATAAATAAGATGAGAATACCTATGAGTACTAAGATTGCTGATATCCACTGCTTTCTCTGTTTTTCATTTCGAGAGTTGTATTGTCCAAGTTCTAATGTATCATTAAATGATTTGATCAGCACTTTTGGATCATATCCTTCATAATCATCGATTTCAAAATTCAGATGGAGTTTATATCCTATCGGTGCATTTTCAATGATCTCTTGGACTTCTTCAAGGAATGATTTTCCAAACAAGGGATGTTCTTTTTTGCACATATTCAAATTCAATAGTTCACTAGCTTTTTCATAGTGCAAAGATATATCAATTGTTTTATTGGCTTCATCGACATCATAATATTCTTGGTATAATTCGATTTGACGATCTTTGACTGGATCTATTTTTTTCTTTTCTTTTTTATTCATAAGGACCTCAATTTCAAAAATATATTTTATTAAAAGAATCTTTAAAAGTCTACAACTGTAAAATTCTTTTAAAAAATATTTTTCTTATGGTTTTAATTGATGAAAACACTAGCTTAAAATGATAAAATAAACAAGCTTAGAAAGGATTGATATATGGACGATAATCGGAATTTTTTAATACAACAATTGATGCATGATTTGATCTTAGGTAAATCACTGCCTAAGTACATTTTTAAAAGCTATATTGAGATGGCAAAAGAAGCCTATGAAAACGGCAATTTAGACGCTGGTAAGTTTTTAGTCATCCATTTTAGCAGTAATCAAAATGAAGATTTTGATTACAAATTTGCTATGTCTATTTTAAAAGATATTTATTCAAAAGATCCTTCTGATTATTATTTTTCCAATTTGATGGGACTTTTTTACCTCAATGGTATTGGTGTCGATAAAGATGCTGATAAAGCTATTGATTATTTTTTGGAAAATGAATCCGATAACTTAAATGTCGAAGGTGATTTGTATTTAGCAAGAATATATCTTGATGGTTCTAACGGATTTAAAGATGAAGATAAAGCCTTTAGATATGTTATCAAAGCCAATGACAAATTAATCGATCAACTCAACAATATGAATCTCGATCAGTTTTCAAGAGGCGTCAATCAAGATGAAGAAGCCTTTATGTTTGAAAAGATGAGAAATGAAAGTCTTACAAAATTCAAAAATATCTATAAAGAAGCAAAATCATTAGAAACCACTGATAAAGAAAGAGCCTTTGCTAAATACAGTGAACTAAAAGATATCAATTTAGCTACAAGATTTTTAGTTTTTTCAAAGATCTATTATGAAGGAAATGTAGTCTCTAAAGATATGGATGTAGCAATCGATTATTTCAATCAATACTACAATTGCTTCTTAGATACTAAAGAGATTGAAAATTATAGAATCGATTTTCCTCTTTTTAAAGCCATCAAAAGACTCCACACATTTGATGAAGATAAACTTGAAATTTATGATGAGAATTTCCCAATTCATAAAAAATCGATGGTAGATCGCTATATCAGAAAAATGAAAGAAGCCTCCGATTACGGAATTGAATCAGCGATGGTCAAATACGGAGAATGCTATATGAATCTTTTCCAAGATTTTCCTGTCGATTTTAAAAAAGCTTACCAAATCTTCTCAGAAGTTCAGTATAAACTCAAATTTTCAAAAGCAAACATCTATCTTTTCTATATGAATCTCTATGGCTTTGGAACTGAGAAAGATCTTGAAGAAGCTTTTAAAATAGCCACCACTGTTCAAAGCGAATCCAATATCGGAAGTTTTTTAAAGAGCTTATACTACTTTGAAAAAAGAGATTATAAAACTTTTGTATCTTATATTCCTGATTTTTATAAAACCTGCAGTGAATTAGACCTTCTTGAAGTCAAAGAATTCATCAGCAATGAAAAACTCACGGATGAACAAAAGAAAAAGCTTGCTAAGGAAAGACTTTATAATATCAAAAAAAATTCTTTTGTTCCCCTTGAAGTCTTAGATAATCTTGCTAAAAAGAAATATAAACAAGCATTTGAAAAAGCAGAACTTGCCTCAATCAGTGATTATAACCAGGCTTATTTGATGTTAGCCTATTTCTATTACCACGGCATTTATGTCAAGAAATCATTGCCTAAATTCAAAAAATATGTCAATGAATTTGTAAAATCGATGTTAGGATTTTCAAAGGAGGATTTGATCAAAGATGGTTACATTCAAAAATGAAGCTGATAAAATCTCGTATTTAGTCGATGGTGTTGAATTAGCGTTTTGTCATTATATCGAAGATGAAATTTCTTTGACAATCGATAAAACCTATGTCGATTCTTCACTCCGTGGTCAAGGAATCGCTGCAAAACTTTTAGAAGAGATGAAATCATTAGCAAAAAAAAAGAACAAGAAGCTACTTGCAACTTGTTCTTATGCTATCAAATATTTAGCTAAATAACTACTCTAATTCATCACATGCTTGGATGAGCTTATCAAGTTCGTCCAAGTTTTTTATTTTACAACCAGCGGCATAATCATGGCCACCACCATCGAATTTATTAGCAGCAGGTGAGACTTTAGTATGAGATGAACGAAGAGATACGCGGAAATTGTTGTTTTTGATATCTTCAGTGATGGAACAAACACAACGGACACCTTTCATATTTCTGAAGGTGTTGATATGAAGATTTCCTTCATCGCTTGTCATTTGAAGTTCATCCATGACTTTTTGGGTCAAGACATAATAACAAGTTCCCTTCTCAGTGAGATGGAAATTGTTGAGACAATATTTCAAAATATTCATCTTTCTTAAATCAGTTTCATACATGCGGTCATAGATGCTTGTCTTATCAACACCTAAGGCTAATAAGTCAGCGCTGATTCTCAAGGTTGCATCATCAGCATCTTCATATAAAAATCTTCCAGTATCACCGACAATACCGCAATATAAATATTCAGCAGTCCTCTTGCTGACCTTAGTCCCTTTACCTCTAGAAAGAACAAATAAAGCGATAATTTCACTAGCTGCTGGTCTTTCAGGATGGACAATCAAATAATCTCCGAATTGATATTGTTCAATTGGAAGGGGATGATGGTCGAGTTTGATGACTTCATCAGCTTTATCGATATGATTATCAGAGATTCTTTTAGTATCAGCGACATCGACTGTAATCGCTAAATGTTCTTTGTTATATTTTTCATAGAAGGATTCTGGTAAGACAGGACAAAGTGGGAAAATAGATGGTTGAAAATTAGGTTGATTTTCACCAACACAATAGACTTCCTTATCAGGATAGTTCTCTTTGATCCAATTAGCTAAGCCGTATTGACTTCCAAGAGCATCAAAATCAGGTGAGACATGTCGATAGATGACAATTCTCTTTTCATCTTTGATTCTCTTTTCTAAATATTTAAATTCATCGTGAAATTTTTTATAATCTTTTTTATCCATAAATAACCTCGTTAAAGACAATGTTACTATTCTAGCAAAATATATCTTTAAGAGTAACTAAAACAGCATAAAATTTTAAGTCAAAATTTTGAAATATGTCGAATATCATCAAAAAATTAAAAAAAGCTTGAAATTTAAAATTCGATGGTATATCATTATTAAGCTTTATTTGTTGGCCCCGTAGCTCAGTTGGATAGAGCAACTGCCTTCTAAGCAGTGGGTCAAGCGTTCGAGTCGCTTCGGGGTCACCACTATCGTTAAACTGAACTCATTAAGAGTTCTTTTTTTATTATATTTTTTCTTTCATCAATCCTGTATTAGTATCGATTTCAAATTGTGGTTGAGTATTTATCAATTTCTTTATCTCTTTTTCAATCATCTCAAAATCAGTTGTCGGTTCAAATCTTTTAACAACATTACCATATCTATCCACAAGAAATTTAGTGAAATTCCAGCGGATTTCACTATTTTTATTTGAAATGATACCATTTTTGATGTTGTAAGAATTGATGACTTTAGTCATCGGATGAGTTATATCCATCCCTTTAAATCCTCTTTTTTTAGTGAGGAAATCGTATAACTCAATTTTATTTTCGCCTTTCACCTCACATTTTAAAAATCGAGTGAAGGTGACATCATATTCTTCTTTTAAAATTTTAGATATTTCCTCATCATCTTCTGGTGTCATTCCGTGAAATTGATCACAAGGGAAATCAAGGATTTCAAAATCATATTCCTTATATTTTCGGTAACATTTTTCCATCCTTTTATAATCAAGAGAAAAAGTATCGTGAATAGCAGTATTCACAATCAGCACTATTTTTCCAAAGTAATTTTTAAAATCTATTTCGTTTTGCTTGCTATCTCTATATTTAAAATCGTAAAAATTCATAATTTATCTCTTTTAATACAATATTATTCTATTATTTTTCTTCCGATTTGTCTTATAATATTTAAGTTAAAAAATGGAGGAAGTCATATGACTAAATTAGTTCTTATCCGTCATGGTGAATCCGAATGGAATAAATTGAATCTCTTCACCGGATGGACTGATGTCGAATTATCTGAAAAAGGTGTCCAAGAAGCCATCACTGGCGGAAAGCTTTTAAATGAAGCAGGTTTCCGTTTCGATGTCGCTTATACCTCTACTTTAAAGAGAGCTATTCACACTTGTTGGCACGTTCTTGATGGTGTTGATCAAGCCTATCTTCCAGTCATCAAGGATTATCGTTTAAACGAAAGACATTATGGTGCTTTACAAGGTCTCAACAAGAAAGAGACAGCTGAAAAATATGGTGCTGAGCAAGTCCACCAATGGAGAAGATCTTTTGATATCGCTCCACCAGCTCTTGAAGAAAACGATCCAAGAAATCCAGCTCTTCAAGATATGTATAAGAATGTCGACAAGAAAGAATTACCACTTCATGAATCATTAAAGGATACAATCGCTCGTGTTGTTCCATATTACAATGATGTCATCGTTCCAGAAATCAAGGCTGGCAAAAAGGTTTTAATCGCCGCTCATGGTAATTCCTTAAGAGCTCTTGTCAAATATCTCAAGAACATCTCTGATGAAGATATCGCTGGCTTAAACATTCCTACTGGCGTTCCATATGTCTTTGAACTCGATGATGATCTCAAAGTTATCAAAGACTATTATTTAGGTGATCAAGCTGCTATTGAAGCAAAGATCAACGCTGTTAAGAATCAAGATTCTGTCAAGAAATAAAATCTTAAAACAAGGTTGTTTCTATTGAAACAGCCTTGTCTTTATATTGAAAGGAAAAATCAACATGGTAACACTTAAAATTTACGGATTAGGAGAGATCAAAATCGAATTGGATTATGAAAATGCTCCTATTTCTTCAACCAATTTCGCATATTTAGCAAGCAAAGGCTTCTACAATGGAAAGATCTTCCACAGAGTCATCCAAAATTTCATGATCCAAGGTGGTGATCCAACCGGCACTGGAAGTGGAGGACCAGGATACTGTATCAAAGGTGAATTCAAAGCCAATGGTGTCGATAATAAGATCTCACATAAAAGAGGTGTCATCTCCATGGCAAGAACTCAAGAACCAGACTCTGCTGGTAGCCAATTCTTCATCTGCGATGCTGATGATGAATTCTTAGATGGTCAATATGCAGCTTTCGGACACGTCGTCTCCGGAATGGATGTCGTCGATAAAATCGCAGCTTCCAAAACTGGATTTAACGATAAGCCAATCAAAGCTGTCATCATTGAAAAAGCTATAGTTGAAGACGAAGATATCAAAGAACCAGAAAGAATTTAAAAGATGATATTTGTTTTCTTCGGAAGCGATTATGGTTTAACCTTGACTAAAGCTAAAGAAGAAGTAAAAAAACAAATGATAAGATCGGGGGTAGATAATCTTATCAAATATGATTGTTATAACAACAATCTATCCGAGATAGTCGATGATTGTCTCTCCCTTTCTCTTTTTGAACCTAAAAAAGTCATCTTAGTCACCAATTGTTATTTTCTTTCTTCCAGCGGTAAAAATGTCAAAGTACAAATCAAAGATTCACAACAAGATTATGAAGGATTTATCAATTACTTAAAATCTCCAGAAGAATCTATTGATCTTTTTTTGGTTGCAAGCTCAGACTTAGATTCAAAAAGCGAAGTGTTGAAAATCTTAAAAGAAGAGAGTGCTGTCTTCAACAATTGTTCGGAAATGACACTTGATGATTATGTGACTTACGCTTTAAGAAAAGCCAAGGAAGAGAATAAAGATATCGATAGAGAAGCTAGTGAAGAGCTATATAAAAGAACTAGTTATAAAGAAAATTATAAAGTTCACGGAAATTTTATGCTTTTCAATAACGAACTCACAAAATTATTTCTCTACACTGATAGGGTCAGAATTGATGACGTCAAACTTCTAGTGCACGAACCTTTAGAAGTCAATTTTTTCGATATTATAAAATTATTGTTGAACAAAAAGACAAATGAAGCCTTATGTATTTATAAAGATGTAAGAACCTCAGGAACTAATGTTTTGATGATCATTCCAGGAATTGTTTCCGTACTTAAAAATTACGCACTTTTAAAATACCATATCGAACGCAATTCTAGCGACAGTGATATCTGCTCACAGCTTCAAATAAAAAATCCAAAATCCTTATACTACAAGAAAAAAGAAGTTCAATATATCACTTATCAAAATCTCTTGAAAGCTCTACTTGAGCTATCTGATATCGAAAGAGATATCAAATTCAACTTAGATAATCCCGATGAAAGAATGTATTTATTTTTATCTTTATTCAAGAAAAAATATTTAAATAAATAGGAGAATGTATGAATACAATCAAAAAAACTATCGATTTATTGAATAAATCATATTCACCTTATCACGTTGTCAAAAACATCGAAGAAGAGTTGAAACGCAAGGATTTCACCCTTCTTTCAGAAGAAGAAAATTATGAATTGACACCTGGTAATAAATATTATGTAAAGCGCAATGATTCAAGTATCATCGCTTTTAAGTTGCCAAAGGATATGTCAGATTTTCATTTCCAAATAACAGCAAGTCATACTGATTCTCCAACCTTTAAAATCAAACCAGATCCTGTTATAAGAAAAGAAACTGCTATTCTTTTAAACACCGAACCCTATGGCGGGTTAATCCACAACACCTGGCTAGATAAGCCTTTATCATTTGCAGGAAGAGTTATGGTGAGTCAGAATGGAAGAAAGATTCAAACAAAATTATTAGCCATCGATGAAGATCTTTTGATAATTCCAAATCTATGCATCCATATGAATAGAGAGATAAATTCAGGATTTAAATACAATCCAAGTAAGGATTTACTTCCTATCTTCGCTCTTGATGAAAGAGATGATTTTTCATTCGACTCCTATTTATTAGAAAAATTGAATCTCGATAAATCATATGAAATCAAAGGATATGATCTATTCCTCTATAATAGACAAAAACCGACTGTCATCGGTAAAAATCAAGAATTATTAGGCTCCCCAAGAGAGGATGATTTAGCTTCTTGTTACTCAGCCTTACTCGGATTTTTAGATAGCAAAAATACTGATGATACAGTCTCTGTCTTTGTAGCATTCGACAATGAAGAAGTCGGAAGTCTTACAAAGCAAGGAGCTAATTCAACCTTCTTAAAAGAAACACTAAAACGAATTTCCAAAATATTTAAACACGCTGATGATGACTTTGAAAAAGAAATTGCAAAGTCTTGTCTTATCAGCATCGATAATGCCCACGCTGATCATCCAAATTATCTTGAAATCAAAGATAAGACAACCTCAATCTTGATGAATCATGGTATCGTCATCAAATATAATGCTAATCAAAGCTATACCTCTGATAGTTTCTCAAGTGCGATTGTCAAATTGATCTGTGATAATTACGATATCCATTATCAAGATTACACAAATCGTTCAGATATGAGAGGTGGTTCTACTTTAGGAAATATCTCTAACTCGATGGTCTCACTTACCAGTGTTGATATCGGTATCGGACAACTTTCAATGCACTCATCTTATGAAGTCATGGGTAAATATGATTTAGAAGCAATGAAGGCATTTGTTGAACTCTTCTATTCCAGTAATATCAAAATCACTTCTAATAGCATTGAGTTGAAATAAAAATAATGAATCCACAAAAAGCGTAACCATTCGGTTACGCCTTTATTTTAAATTGAGAAGAAAATTTATTAAGCAGCTTTCTTAGCAGCGTTAACAGCCTTCATAAGGGTAGACTTTTGTCTAGCAGCTGTATTTTTCTTTTGGATACCATTCTTAACTGATTTGTCAATTAAAGAAACAGCAACGACAAGAAGCTTTTCAGCATCTTCAACTTTGCCATCTTCTAAAGCGACATTGACAGCTTTGATAGCATGTCTCATCTTAGTTTTGAAAGAAGCATTAGCTTGTCTATTTCTTTCAGCAGTTAAGATTCTCTTCTTTTGTGATTTAATGTTAGCCATAAATTTATTCTCCTATTATCTAAAACTATATAATCAACGGCAATTAAAAATTATATCAACAAGTATACATTTTTTCAATAGTTTTTAACAATTTAAACTTTTGAAATGATACAATAATTATCGAGGTATATAAAATGGAATACAATCGTTTAATCGATCACACTTTATTAGCACCTGATGCCACTAAAGAACAGATCAAAAAAATTTGTGATGAAGCCAAACAATACAATTTCGCTTCTGTCTGTGTCAATCCTTCTTGGATCAGATACTGCAAAGAACAATTGAAAGGAAGTGATGTCAAAGTTTGCACTGTCATCGGATTTCCTCTTGGAGCTACGATGATGGCAAGCAAAATCAGCGAAGCCAAATATTCATTATATGAAGGAGCTGATGAACTTGATATGGTCATCAACATCGGAAGATTAAAAGATCACGATGATGAATATGTAAAAAACGAAATCGCAGAACTTAAGAATGTCGCTGGTGATAAAGTATTAAAAGTTATCATCGAAACCTGCCTTTTAACTGATGAAGAAAAAGTCAGAGTTTGCAAATTAGCAAAAGAAGCTAAAGCTGACTTTGTTAAAACTTCAACTGGTTTTTCAAAAGGTGGAGCAACAGTTGCAGATATCAAACTCATGAGAGAAACTGTCGGTCCTGAAATGGGAGTCAAAGCTAGCGGAGGCGTCAAAACCAAGGAAGATTTAATCGCAATGGTTGAAGCTGGTGCTACCCGTATCGGAACAAGTCACGGTGTCGATTTAGTAAAATAACAAAACTAAAAACATGTGTAGGACTTCCTACACATGTTTTTTTATCTAGGGTCAATTTCAACTAAAGAATCGACATCGATGATTTTAACAACGACTCTCGGTTCTTTTTGAGTGGTCTTAGCTAAGACCTTACCGCATTTTTCACTGATTTTCTTTTCACATTCAACTAGTGATAATTTCTTACCAGCATTGAAATAGCTTTGGATACCAGCGTTGAATATTGAATTCAATTGGTCGACTATCGGTTGAGAATCTTTGACATAGACAAATCCTCTCATCTGAATATCGGTATTGGAGACTATCATCTTTCTCTTAGAAGAAATAGCACTGCCGATCAAGATGACACCACCATCTGCCATCTTCTGTCTTTCTTCAATAGCGGCTTCTTTAACTTCACCAACACTTGCACCATCAACCATGACATCGCCATTTTTGACAGTGGAGATTTTGTTGACTGGTTTTCCATCTTTATCAAAGCATAAGGCCATACCATTATCGAAGACAAAACAGTTGGAGTGATTTAATCCGATACCAAGATTCATAGCGATTTGAGCATTGGCCATAAGAAGTCTATATTCACCTTTGACTGGCATATAGTATTTTGGTCTCATAAGAGATAACATCATCTTCAAATCTTCTTGTTGGGCGTGCATCGAAGAGATTTCTTTTCTTGTCAAATTGACAACATGACAATCGGTACGATACATCGTATCACAAGCATCGGTATGAATGATTTCAGTTCCAGGAACACTAGGAGCAGCATTGATCCAAGTATCATTAGTTTCAACTTTGATATTCTTGACATTGCCGTAACAGATTTCTTTGCAATATCTGAATAATTTTTCACCGCTACCGGTGACTAAGATGACTAAATCAGTTGGAGCAATTTTATTGATATCGTGAAGTGAAACTAACATCTCACTAGGAATTGCAATATCACCGATTTGAGCCATATCCTCAAAGAAAGGAATTTGTTCTGGATCTGCGATGACAATGTATTTGTGATATCTCTTACATACATTGATAATTTCTTGAATATTGTAGAAATTTTGGTTATAAACGGAGATAAACATCTTTCCTTTCATTCCTTCAATTTCTTCTTTTAAAATATCAGAAATCTTATGATTTGGACTTGAGATACCTGGTTTATCGGCAGATTCAGATTCAGTGAGTAATAAGAATGTTTTATCAGTTTCTGATAATCTAGCAACCTTTGGAAGATCGAATTGGAAACCTCTCAAAGGAGAATAATCAGTGATGTAGTCAGATGTATAAACAATATTTCCAAAACGTGTTTTCAAAGCAAACCCAAAGGATTCAGCAACACTGTGAGATGTTTGAAATAATTCAAAGACATGTTTTGAAATTTCAACATGACTTGATGGTTTTACTTCGACAAACTGAGCTTTTTCGATATTCTTATTCTTTGGATAATTTGATTTAATAATCGCGATTGTCGTCTTAGTTGCGATGATTGGAGCTTTGACGATATTTAACAAATATGGTAAAGCACCATATTGATCATCATGACCGTGAGTGATGATGATACCTCTGACTTTGTTTTGAATGGTTCTCAAATAATCAAAATCAGGGATGATGATATCGACACCAGGAATGTTTCTAGTTGGATATTTAAGACCGGCTTCGATGATAAAAGCATCATTATCGATTTCGATAACATAGCAGTTTTTTCCCATTTCATCAAGACCGCCTAAAGCTAAGATTTTAATTGGATAATCTCCAATATCGGTCACAAAATAATTGTTTGGTTGATTCGCCATTATAAATACACCTCTTCTTTTTATTATTAAATGTAAAAAACATCAATTTCTAAGTTATTATATAGAAATCACTTTTAAATTACTAGTAAAAAATTATTTTTATAAATCAATATCCAACAAAACAGGACAGTGATCAGAACCATAAACATCATTTAAAATTTGAGAATCTTTGACTTTAGTAATGATATCTTCACTGACTAAAAAATAATCAAGTCTCCAACCAGCATTATTTTCTCTAGCGTGGAATCTATAACTCCAATATGAATATTTGACATCACTTGGATGCAAATATCTAAAAGTGTCGACAAATCCGCATTCTAACAATTTAGAAAATGCATTTCTTTCTTCATCAGTGAAGCCAGCCGATAAATGATTGGTCTCTGGATGTTTTAAATCAATCTCATTATGAGCGACATTCAAATCACCAGTGACAATCACTGGCTTTTTCTTTTTCAATTCACAAAGTTCATTTCTTAAATCATCTTCGAAAGTCATACGATATGATAGTCTTTTCGGTTTTTCATTTTTCGAAGGATTTTCACCGCTATTTGGAACATATAGTTCAACAAAATAGAACTTATCAAATTCCATGATGATAACTCTTCCTTCATCGTCATATTTTCCATCTTTAAGACCGTATTGAATAGAAATCGGTTTTATCTTGGTTAAAACTGCAGTTCCTGCATATCCTTTTTTTACCTTAGATACGGTCCAATAAGGTTCCATGCCATCTAAAGAAAGAGGAAAATCATCGTGACTTTTTTCAGTCAATTTCAATTCTTCAATGCCTAAAATATCAGGAGAATATGAAGTCCATTGACTTGTCAAATCCTTTTTCAAATAGGCACGGATAGAATTCATATTAAAAGACATCAATCTCATAACTAATCCTCACTATCATCAGTTTTTAAAATCGGTGAATACAAATCAGTTCTACGATCTCTAAAGACACCCCAATCCCTTCTTCTTTGATAACAAGCGTCAAGATCGAAGGTATGAACTAAGATTTCTTCTTTATCTCTAGAGGCTGATTCAACAATACTACCAGTCTCATCGGTGATAAAAGAAGAACCATAGAATTTCATCTGACATTTTTCTTCTTTTTCAATCCCGATTCTATTGCTAGCAACTAAAGGCATGATATTCAAAGCTGATTGTCCAACCATCGCATTTCTCCAGTGCGGCATAGAATCAATCGGAAGAACAGGTTCACTACCGATTGCAGTTGGAAACATCAAAAAATCAGCACCTTTTAAAGCTAGAATTCTTCCTGTTTCTAAAAACCACTGATCCCAACAAATTCCGATTCCCACATTACCATAATGAGAGTGGAAGACTTTAAATCCAGTGTCACCAGGAGTGAAATAAAATTTTTCTTCATAGTTATCTCCAGTTGGAATATGGGATTTACGATATAAACCAAGGCGTTTACCATCGGAATCGATAACGCAAAGAGAATTGTAATAACAATTACCATGTTTTTCAAAAAATGAAATTGGTAATACAACATCATATTCTTTAGCAACTTTTTCAAAATAATTTAAAGTTTTAGAATTTTTATATTCTTCAGCAAAATCAAATCTCTTATAATCTTCAATTTGACAAAAATAATTTCTTTCAAATAATTCTTGAAGCAAGACGACATTAGCGCCTTTTTCTTTGGCTTTTTTGATCATCTCAGTGGCATGCTTGATATTCTCATCATAATCTTGGCTGCATGCCATTTGAGTAGCTGCTAAAGTTACATTTCTCATTTTATTTATCTCCTTCTTTTGGAACGATATAATATTTTTCAGAATAAGGAATTTGTTTGGTGATACAGTGGATATTGCCACCACCTAATAATATCTCTCTTGAATATACAGGGATGATATCTTTCTCTGGGAATAAGGCTTGGAATTGTTTTAATGCAACTTCATCATTTTTATCTCCAAATTGAGGAAGAATTACATATTTTTCTCCCATATAGAAATTGATATAACTAGCTGCAAGTCTTCTTCCTTCAAGTCTTTGAGTTGAACCTTCTTCAAGTTCTAAACCTTCTGCTTCTTCTTTAGTCATGTATTGAACACTTGGAAGCATAACTTTGACTATCTCTAAAGGATTTCCATTTGCATCTTTAGCTTTTGATAAATAATTATAATTAGCGACACACATCTCATATTGAGGATCATCTTTATCTTCGGTATAAGCAAGAGCGACAACACCTGGTTTAATAAAACAAGCCATATTATCGATATGACCATTTGTTTCATCTTCGTAAATGCCGTATGGAAGCCATAAAATCTTCTTAGCATTCAAAGTTCTTTTCAATTCTTTTTCAATTTCTTTCTTTGATAATGAAGGATTTCTACCTTTGCTTAAAAGACAGCATTCACTTGTCATAATAGTTCCTAAACCATCACTATGGATAGAACCGCCTTCAAGAATGAAATCTTTATCTGCAAAACGAGGAATCATTAAATCCATCAAAATATTTTTGGATAATTGATTGTCGTATTCATAATCCGGATATAAACCATCGAATTTACCGCCCCAGGCATTGAATCCATAATCAACACCGCAGAGAAGTTTGGTCTCATCATTTCTTAAAAATACTGGTGTCATATCTCTAGCCCAACTATCGTTGTAATTTTCACGGAAGAAATAGACATTCTCGCCTTCAAATTTCTCGACTACCTTATAAGAAATTCTCGGATCGACAATCACACAAACAAGTTCGTATTTGCTGATTGCTCTTACGACATTCAAATATTCTTCTAATGCTTTAGAGGCATTATCTCTCCAAGTATCCTTTCTATAAGGAAGCTCGATGAGAGTTGCTAAATGTTTTTCACCTTCAAAAGGGAAATAATAACCTTTGATGTTTTTTAATTCTTTTTCAATACTATTCATTTTGTTTTCACCATTTTTTATCGATATATTATATAATATACTTGTTAAAATTATACGGCTAAAGGAGAAAAAAACATGAAAATTCTCACAGTTATCACTGATGGATTTGAAGACAACGAAGCAATAGGAACTATCGCCATTCTAAGAAGAGCTAATTTAGATGTCACAGTAGCATCATTAAATGATACGAAAGCAAGGGGTAGATATCAAAATCAATTGGTAGATTTAGTCAATTTAAAAGAATTAAATTTCACTGAATATGATGCCTTGATAATCCCTGGAGGTCCTGAATACTTAGTTGAAGAAAAAGATCAATACTTTTTAAATATGGTCAAATATTTCATGAAAGAAAATAAATATGTAGCTGCTATCTGTGCAGCTCCAACCATCCTTGGCCATCTTGGATTATTAAAAGGTAGAGATTACACCTGTTTCACCTCGATGAATGAAGATTTCGGTGGCAATTTCTTTGACCAATATGTTGTCAGAGATAATAATTTGATAACGGGTAGAAGCGTTGCTGCAACTATCGATTTCGCTTTGGAAATTGTCAGAGCTATCAAAGGAGATGAAGCTGTCGAAAAACTCAAAAAGGAAATATATTATGAGCGTTAATGCTTTGTTTGATTTTTCAAGTTTTCATCAAAACGGATTATCACTGATAAACATCATCTGTTTGATACTTCTTGCTCTATCATTGCTGTGGGGATTTTTCAAAGGCTTTGGAAAAGGAACTGTGAAAGCCATCGCTAATTATGCAGGTCTTGCTCTTGCCTATTTCGGTGGCATCCCATTAGGACAAAAGTTAGTAAATCTCAGAGGTATTGAAAATCATTTCATCTTTGATCTTTATTATAAAAATCTTCCTACCACTGATGCTTTTTCTTTGAACATGTCTTCTCTCACTGTTCAAGAAAAAAATCAAGCGATGTCAAAAGCCTTATCTGAGATGAAATTTCCAACCTTCACCCAAGGTATTTTCACAAGCCATGCTTTGATATTGGATTCATCAGTTGCTGAGGCATTAGCTTCCAGTTTTACTTTCTTAACAGTCCTAGCTATTTGTTTCATCCTTCTTTATCTCATCGCCTATTTGCTTGTCAGAATCATCTTAGGAAAGATTTCCGGTCTCGTTTTTGGAGAGAATGGAAAAAATGCTCTTGGAAGAATTGCCGGAATGGTCAAATATATTTTTAAAACTGGTTTAACATTATTGACAATTATGGCAGTCATCATTTTTGTCAATCAAATAATGCTTAAAAATAACAATACAACCTTAAATGATTGGTTAGTAGAAGATTTAAAACTCTCTGATGGAAGTTATTTCTCCATCGGAAGATTGATTTATAACACTGCAGGATCCTTATTGAATTGGATTTCTTTATGAGGTAACTATGTCATTCACATTTCATCATTTAGACAAATGGGGTTACGCTAATCTCGATCTTATTGAAGAATCACTTCAAAAAAATGAGAAAGCCCTTGTCATCATCGCTGGAGCTTCTTCTAGCGGTAAATCATACGCATCTATCTTTTTAAAACATCTCTTAGAAGCAAATGGATACAACATCATATCCATGTCATTAGATCAATATGACATCGGACTTTCTGGTATTGTACCTAATAAGGTCAATCTAAATTTCTTCGATAACAGTTTAGAAAATATGGCTGAAATCAGAAAGAGAATCAAAGACATCATCTACGACATTCCTTTTGATAAAAAATATGATGCCGAAGCTTTAAAGAAAATCAAAGAAGCTGTCAAAGATTTGATTCCAGAAGACAAGCTTGACCGTTTCATCTCTGCTTTAGATATCGAATGGAAAAGAGTCAATTTTGATGAAACCTCAGTCTACGATTTACATGAAGCAAGCCTTGATATCAAAGAACTATTAAAAGGAAATTCTGTCAAGGAAAAGATGTATTCAAAAATTGTCTCTGAAAGAGTTGAAAATGATGTCATCTTAAATGGAAAAGAGACCAATTGCATCATCGTTGAAGGTATCTATGCCCTAAATGATGCTTTTGTTGATGAATTCAAAGATATCGATACCATTAAAAATTTCATCGATGGCAATCCAAAATCATTATTCTTAAGAAGAATCATCAGAGATACAAAGATTTCAAGTGCAAGCACAGCTTTTACTACCAATCTCTATTTCAAATATATCGTCAAAGATTACAATAGAACAATTCTTCCATCTCGTTCTAACGCCGACATCATTTTAAATAACGATATCACCTTCTCAGAGCTCAGAGCTGGAGAACTCTATGTCATCAAAGATGAAGTCTACACCACTGATGATAAATATATCGAAGAAATCATCAAAAATAGCAAGATCTCATTCGTTCAATATCAAAAAGATATCTATTTTTCAGTTGAAATGGAAAGACAACCAGAAAACAATATCTTAAGAGTCAGAGAAATCTCTTATGACAATGGTAAAACCTATTTCCCAGCTTCTTTAGTTCATAAAGGAGCCATGAAGATAAGAAAAGATAAAAAGCTCATCCGTCCTATCAATATCCTTTTGAATGAAGAAGACATCTCTCAAGTTTGGAAACAAGAAGAAGAGGTTTTAAATGATTTCTTAAACGCAGGTTTTTCAATTTCCAAAATGGAAAAAAAGACCAAGATAAAATTGAATTATCTTGGTCAACCTCTCACTATCAGAAAGATCGAGGGCAAAGGTTCTTATATCGAATTTGATACTCCAATCAACGAAGAAGTTATCAATACTATCAAAAAGAGAGTCAACTAAATTATAACTGTCTTACTAGCTCCGTTATTCAAAGCAATCTTTTGAAGGCGGAGCACTTCTTCATCAGAAGTTATAACTTTACCAAAAGCGTTGATACCTTCATCTCTTACTCCAAAATATCGGTATTTCAACAGTTTATATCGGCATTTATCTTGAATAATCTTCGAGACATTTGTAACTGTGTACTCATTCTCTTCAGTTCTATTAGGTAATACAACAGTCCTCACTTCTTCTAATTTATCAATTTTAAGAAGGTAGTTTAAGTTCTTAAGCACTATCTCATTAGAAACTGAACACACATATTTATGAAAATTGTTATCAAAAGCTTTAATATCGAGCATTACTCCATCTGATAAGGAAATGAGTTCTTCATATTCTTGATAATCACAAAATCCATTTGAATCGATCAAAAGGCCTAATTCCGGGTCTTTTTTTCGTAGTTTTCTAAACAATTCTAAAAGAAATGGAGCCTGATTCATGCATTCACCACCACTGACAGTGATTCCTCTGATAAATGGTCGAACTTCAGCAATTTTAGAGATGATCTCATCACTTGTCATATATGTAATTTTTGGAGAAGCTAAATGTTTACATGTATGAATGCATGTATCGCAGTTGACGCAAATTTCAGGATTCCATATAACTTTTTTATCCTTGAATGATAAAGCATTCACAGGACATGTTTTAATACACTCGCCACAATTTATGCAGTAATTAATGGTTTCTGGGTTATGGCAGTAAAGACATTTAAATGGACAAGATTGAAAAAATATCGACATCCTATTTCCGGGCCCATCGACATTGGAAAAAGGAATGATTTTATTGACAGGTGCTTTTAATTCATTTTCCATCTTTTGAATATATCTTACGATCTAAAGAATGACCGCCATCACGAGAACCTTTTCCAAAAACCGAACAATTATTCATAGAAGGTAAATTGTTATCAAGTTTAGCAAGTTCACTTTTCTTAACTAAGTAGCCGGTGACTCTAACAACATCGTTATCAGCATTATAAGCAGTAAAATATCTCATTCCTGAATGGAAAGCACCTTTAATAATATCAAGAAGAGCTAAAGGTGAGTTATTCCAAGTTTGGTCAAATTTAAAGATATCTCCTACACCCGATTCAAAATGTTTATGCATTCTTGATTCGATTGCAAGATGTTTAAAAAGTTCAGGTTCACAACCAATCGGAATACGAACGCCTGGGGCATCTTGACCTTTATCAGTTTCAATTCCAACTTGGGCATGCATTGCATAATGATCATTACAATTATGGCAATATAAACCTTTATGGTTAATAACCATCTTATAAATTTCATCAAGAATTTTGACACCTAAATCTTCGGCTTCTTGATTATGTCCAAATCCTTTCATTTTATCAGTGATATGAAGTAAGTGATTAGTACATTCTGCAAGACCAACCATACCTACCATACCAGTGAAATTATCCCTTTCAACAAAACCTTCAGTAACTAAATAATTGGTTTTAAAGAAATTAGATTCTTCAACAATAAATTTAATTCTTTGGTCGATATTTCTCAAGATCAAATTGACATAGAATGGTAATATATTAGCAAAGAAATCATCGATATCTTTGGCTTTAGTTGCAATTTCATATAATTTCAAACGAGGAAGGGTGTAACCACCACCTCTAATTTTAAAAGCGTTGTAACAAGAGACAATAGCGTATTTTCCTTCACCTAATTCAGAAGAATATAATTTGTCATTAGCAAAACTCGGTTTTGAGGTTTTAAGCATACAATCAATACTTGCTTTTGCAAGTTCTTCACTGGTGATATCTTCATTATAAAGAAGGGTTAAATTTGGAACTGCAAGTTGCATTTCTTTAGTCAAATCTAAAATGATTCTCGTAACTCTATTATCTTCCGGTCCGATATCGGCGTGGACAAAGGAATCAGTTAAAGTTTTATCGATATTCAATAAGAAAAGCTTCAATGCTTTTCTTGTCTCTTTTTCATCTTTATCAAATTTTTCAAACAATTTGGTAAAATTACCTAAATAGACAGGAAATGATGTGATTGATGGAACATTTCTATACATTATCAAAAGAGCATTGGTTGCTTCAAAGATATCTTTTGGTGGTTCAATTCCTAAAAATTCACTACCTTTATCCATCAATTGTTGATAATCAGGAACAATATATCTTGGTCTATATGGACTTCTTCCTTCTCCTAAATCACAAATACAACCATCATTTAAAGCTTGAACGAATTCTTCATCTCTAGGAAGAGATTCATCTTTGCTTTCAGCAAGTCTAGCAAGGGCTAATACTTGTTGTTGATAGGTTAAAGTCGGATCTTTAATAATAGACAATACATCACTTGCAATTCTACTCATATATTTACCTCCAATAAATTGTTTGAGCAAAAGAACTAAATGCCTAATTTAACTTTACTACCTTCCCAAGTATATGAAAATTTTGTATACCCGTAAGTTGCAATATTTGTCGGTTCCCAATCAAAGGCGTGAACAACAAAGTAAACATTCTTATTTTCAATATCTTTTGGAAATACTTTTTCTAAATCCAAAGTCAAATCATATTTAACTCCGGCATATTCATCACCATCTTTGGTTGCTTCAATTTGACTTTTAGAAACTTGAATTAAAGCTTGTTCAGCATAATTAGCAGATGGCATTGTAGAAGAATAAGCTAAAATATACGAATCTTTTAAGACAGTATTCTTTTGTGCTTTGATTTTTCCACTGATTTTAGAACCGGATTCAAGGGAATCATTGATACTGTATTCAACAACAATAGCGTTTAAATTAGTAAATGCATCTCCTAAATAAAAATTTCCATTAAAAGTGGAACCACCACAACTTGTAAGAGTTGTAAGAATAGCTAAGCTAGTACCTAAAAATAATTTTCTTTTCATATTTTCCTCCAAAAAAAATTAATACTGCAATATTTTAATTTAAAATATATAAAAATATCAATTTAAAAGTTTGAATGTTAATATTTCAAAAAAATTATAAAAGAATCTTATGTTCATAAAAAATTCTTTTCTATGTGGTATTTCCTTATTCAATTTTGCTTCAATTTCATTCAAATGATTATTTGTTTCTCCTAAAACCTTTTTTGTCTATGTATTCTTTATGTTCATCAACATATTTGTCCCTATCGCCACAAATCGTATAATCGCATTTATCAGTGTCAACACAAGTGCCTCTTCGAACTAGTTTTGCTCGAATTAGCTCCATAGATTTATAATCGACATTGCAAAGGGCAGGCATGATTTCACTAAGCTCAAATTGTTTTGCAAATTGTGCAACCGGACATGATGTAAATTCATAATGAATTGGTTTATCTTTTTCGTATGGAGAAATATTCATCTCATAATCATGCCATTTATCGCACTTTGATTTTGCACGAGAAAAAGCTTTATACATCAATTTCTTCCAAAAGGTCTTATTGCAGTTTACAAATTTTAATTTCTTAAAAGAAGGCAGTATTAAATTTTCTTCTATCTCTTCAATTTCTTTGAAATTTGTAACAGATTTACAAACCGCATAATATGTCATTATGGCGATGCAATCATAAGTACCACCCTTGCAGTTATGAAAATTCTTTTTTCCACCTAAATCGTTACGCCATTTTTTAAGATATTCTACATATTTCATCTGAACATTTGTCCAAATCTTCTCACGTTCTTCTTTTGGATAATGTAATGAAATTTTAGTTTTAATTTCATTTTCACAAGCCTTTGAATATAAAACATGACAATTTCTATCAAATATTAAGTCTTTATTTTTCATAAGTTTCTCTTTTTATTTTTTATGTCCATTCATAGTTATCTTTAATTTTTATATCAAAAAGAAACATAAAACACAATTAGAAATTAGTTGTAACTAATTATTTAATAAATAAATCTCAATAAAAATAGATTTTACAATTCAAAATCGATTAAAAAATAAAATTTTCCTTTTTCTCTTATTTATTAACAATAAAATAATTTTTTAGTGAAATTATAAAAATAGTTGATTGATATTTCAAAAATATAAAAACTAAAAAAACACCAGCATTTCTGCCGATGGCTGTAAATAAGTACTGAAAGTATATAAAGGATTTTATAATACTGAAAAAGAAAAAAGGATTGATAATTTATATCAATCCTGTAATTTTCTAATGGTGACCTGGACGGGGTTTGAACCCGTGAATGCATCCTTGAAAGGGATGTGAGTTAACCGCTTCTCCACCAGGCCAGTGGATATGGCGCCTACTGTAGGACTCGGACCTACGACCTACCGGTTAACGGCCGGTTGCTCTACCAACTGAGCTAAGTAGGCAGCGATAAATATGATATCAACTCACATCCTTTTTTGCAAGAACTTTTTTAATTTTTTTATTTTTTTTTGTTTTCGACTAAATCGTGAACATCTTTGACGGTTTTTAATTCCATCATTTCGTCTTGAGTTATCTCTGGAAGAGAGAACTCTTCTTCGATGTTGATAACAAGCTCAGCAGTATCTAAGCTATCAAGTCCTAACTTGGTCAAATCTGTTTCTGGAGTAAGTTGAGAAAAATCAAAATTTTTCTTTTTAACTTGCTTTTTCATAAGTTCGATAAGTTTTGTGTAAATTTCATCCATATTTATTTACCTCTTTTATAAAAACGACGCACATATAATATAATATTTTAATTCAAATTGCTATGCTAAAAAGATATAATATATAGGTATTTGAAATTAATTATTATGTTTTACTTAAATTTTCTCGAAAACGATTTTCTCAATCCAATCGTTTTAATCGCAACCATCGCTGTCATCATCTTATTTCTTACCTTTATTGCATGTTTGATTTTAGCCAACTCAAAGGAGAAGAAAAACTTTTTCATGGATTTCAACACACGTGTTTACACCTACAATTATGAAAAAGGTCTTTTCTTTTTCTTTGATCAAAAAAATATTGCGGTTCAAAAGACTTATACTGCTCAGGAATTCTTCTCTCAATACGCATCTATCGATGCCAATCGTATGAAAGTATGGATTCAAGATGTTGTCACAAGAGATGATTATTCTCCATTCATCCAAGCTGATGTCAAGCTCAAACGCAAAGGAAAGATATACACCTCGATGGTCGAAGTTCTTTCGGTCAACAGAAAAAAGAATGTGATTCATTTCCAATCTCATTTACTTCCATATATGGGTACTGTTTCTACGATTGCAAAGAAGAAAACAAAACGTAAGAATATTTCTAAATACATTTTAGAAAGTGAAGAAAAAGCCCAGGATTTCCTCTCAAGTGGAAATGCAGTCGAAGTCATCGGTATTTATTATCTTAAGATTTATCGTTCAACTGATAGAGTTAGAGCTGATGAAAAAGCTTATTTGAAAAACACCTTTGCAAATGCCATCAATTCAATTTCTCACTTCTTCTCAAAATCAAGTAAATATTACAAAGTCAGTGATACTGAAATAATAATCATCGATAAAGAAGCCATTTCAAAAGCGATGGTTATGAATATCGGCACTTCTATCAACACTCACATTCAACAGTATTTGAACTTCAACGTTCCTGATGTTGATCTCTTTGTGGCTATCGGTGTCACTTCCGGTTCTAATTGTGAAAGAAAATTCGATTTAGCAGTTCAACAATCAAGACAAATGGCCAATGCTATCGCAAGCAATTATACGAATGAAAGAATCTTACTTTACGATCCGGATTTCTTTGAAAAATATAATCTTGAACAAAAGAATATTGAAGATATTTCGATGGTCTGTAAAAATTCTACTTTCAGAGTTTATTTCAATGCGACCTTCAATCTTAATACTAGAGAACAGAGTTTCTATGTTGTCAAAGCAATTCCTTATGGAACAGAAGTCAGTGATTTCAAAGATGTTCTTTCTTTAGCTAATAAGACAAGTTATGGTGCTTTACCGCTTATCAAAGCTTTGAATGACAAATGTAAAAAGGCCCTTATTGGAAGAAAGAATACTGGTGTGATGATTCAAATGCATCTCAATTTGTTAAAAACCTTCCTTCTTGCAATGGAAGAAGATAAAAACCATTTGAATTGGATAATTGCAATTCCTGAAAATGATTTGATAGCTCAGATGAATCATTTAAACACCTTAAGACAAACCCTTAGAACTGTCATCGATGCTGGATATAAAATCGCCTTGATTCTCTATCATCCGAATTCACCATTACCTAGCTCATTACTTCGTCATTTCTCATATCTAGTCATCAACGATGAGTTTTCAAAATCATTTACTGACAGTAAAACTCAAAATAATTTGAAGATGATCGAGGCAAATTACTCTTCATTCCCAGGAATTTTGACATATATCGATTTGAAGAATTCCAACGAATTCCTTCTTGCCGCTCATTCAGGAGCTAAAATATTGCAATGTGAAGAAATTGCACCAACCTCAAGTAAACCGCTTGATATCGATCAAGAAAAGTTAAAATCCATACTTAATAAATCGGATACTCTCATCACCAATAAAAACAAAAATGATTTTATCCGTATCGAAAAATTATTAAAACAAAGATTAAAATAAAGGAGAATAAATATATGGCAAACGCAAATAAAAAAGTTACAGCAATTGCATCAAAAGAAGATGATTTAGCTCAGTGGTACACTGATGTCTGTACCAAAGCAGAACTCATGGATTACACCTCTGCAAAAGGATTTATCGTCTATAGACCAGATGGCTATGCTCTTTGGGAAGTCATCCAAAATTATTTAGACAAGAGATATAAAGAGATCGGAGTTAGAAATATCGCTCTTCCAACTTTAATTCCAATGTCACTTTTGAATAGAGAAAAAGAACACATCACTGGATTTGCTCCAGAATGTTTTGAAGTCACAAAAGTCGGTGGTAAAGAATTATCCGATCCTTTTGTTGTCCGTCCAACTTCTGAAACCTTATTCTGCGATTATTTCAAAAATGTCGTTCATTCTTACAATGATTTGCCTATTTTGAACAATCAATGGTGTTCTGTCTTAAGAGCTGAAAAGACAACAAGACCATTTTTAAGAGGTTCTGAATTCTTATGGCAAGAATGTCACGCCTTGCATTTGACTGAAAATGAATCAAGAAACTTCGCTCTTACAATGCTCAGAATTTATTATGAACTCGGAAGAGATGTCTTAGCCCTTCCATTCGTCATGGGTCAAAAACCATCCAGTGAAAAATTCGCTGGTGCTGTTTCTACCTATACAATCGAAGGTTTGATGCCAGATGGACAAGCCTTGCAATGTGGAACCACTCATTATCTCGGAACTGATTTCTGCAAGAATTTCGGTATCAAATTCCAAGATAAGACAAATACTATCGCTTATCCTCATTATTCCTCTCACGGTGCTTCTACAAGACTTTTAGGTGCTATGATCATGTTCCACGGAGATGATAACGGACTTGTTTTACCTCCAAAGGTTGCACCGATTCAAGCAGTCATCATCCCTATCAGATTTGATAAAGAACCAAATGTCTTAAAAGTCAGCAAAGAGATTGAAGATAAACTCAAAAAAGCAGGTGTCAGAGTCTATCTTGATGATTCAACTAAGACTCCAGGTTGGAAATTCTCTCAATATGAGATGAAAGGAATCCCACTTCGTATTGAAATCGGTCCAAAAGATCTTGAAAATGGACAAGTAACCATCACTAGACGTTTTGATGGTTATAAGAAGACTCTCGGACTTGATGAAATTGAAAAGACAGTTCTTGTCGAATTACAAGAAGCTCAAGATGGACTTTATCAAAAGGCCTATGACTATTTGAAGAGTCATATCGTAACTTGCAGAACTAAAGAAGAAATCGAAGATACCTTGCTCAATCACAAAGGATTTGTCCGTATGATGTGCGAAGATACTGCTGAAGAAGAGAAGTTCATGAAAGAAAAATACAATGCCACTCCACGTGTTTTACCATTTGATGAAACACCATTCGATGATACTGATCCATTGACAGGAAACAAAACTGATAAAGTCATTTATTTTGATAGAGCTTATTAAAAAAACAAATTCAAAGGGGGTAATTATATGAATGAATTTGATCAAAGAATTGCAGAATTGCAATCATGGATGAGAAGAGATGGTTTAAAAGCATATTTGATTCCAGCTACCGATCCACACTTGAGTGAAGAGGCCTGCTCTAGATACACCTATCCACGTTTTTATTTTTGTTCTTTCAAAGGAAATGATGGAACTTTACTTGTCACCCTTGATGATAATTATTTATACACTGATGGTAGATACTGGACTGAAGCTGAGATGGAACTCTCAGGAACTGGTTGTAAACTCATGAGAGCTGGAAAACCAGGAGTAAAATCAATTCAAGAATTTGTCAAAGAAAATGATTTATATCCATTAGGATTAGATGCATCTTTATATTCAATGGATGATTTAAATTCTTTCTATATCGATAAAGATCATAAGATCATCTCAATCTCCTATATGGATAGAATTCCAAATCTCCCATCACTTCCAAAAGATAAGATCTTCAAACTTGATCAATCCTTATTATCTACTACCTTGGACCAAAGAATCGAAGCCTTATTAAGTGAAGCTAAAAAACACAACGGAAAAGAACTATTGATAACAAATTTAGATGATATCTCTTATGTTCTTGGATACCGTGGAAATGATATCGAATGCACTCCGGTATTCTACTCATATCTTTATATCGAAGGTGATGGTCTTTGCCATTTATTCATCGATAAGAATAAACTTCCAGAGAATTTCTACGAACCAAAAGTAGTTCTCCATCCATATTCACAAATCTATGAATATTTAGATACTAGAACAAGAAAGGTTGTTGTAGATTTTAAAACTGCAAACGCAAAACTTTTAAAGCACATCAAAAATCCTGTCAACGTTCCTTCTATCGCTTTAAGAATGAAAGCTATCAAAGGACCGGTTGAAATTGAAAACACAAAGAAGATTCATGAAATCGATGGTATTGCTGTCTTAAGACTTCAAAAATATATTGAAGATAATAAAGACAAGGATTTAGATGAATACAAAGCAAGCGAATATATCAATTCAGTCCGTCTTGCTAATTCTAAATGTTTTGAACCAAGCTTTACAACAATCGCTGCTTTAGATTCCAATGCTGCGATGATGCATTATGCTCCAACCAAAGATAATTATGCGAAATTCAATTCTAACAGCCAGCTTCTTTTAGTCGATAGCGGTGGCCAATATTACGGTGGCACCACTGATATCACTAGAACTTTCTTACTTCAAGATAAACCGAGTGCTGAAATCATTCATGATTACACTCTCACTTTAAAATCTCAAATCGCTTTATCTAAAACTATCTTTGAAAAAGGATGTTCGGGACATAGCATCGATATCACAGCAAGAGAAGTCATGTGGAAAGAAGGCTTAGATTATAAGTGCGGAACAGGTCATGGTGTCAGTTATATCGGACCAGTCCACGAAGGACCTATCGGCTTTAGATATACAAGTAGAGCAGGGGTTATCGATGATGACAAATTAGTCCCAGGACATATCATCACCATCGAACCTGGTGTCTATAAAGATCATAAACACGGCATCCGTCTTGAAAACGAATTGCTAGTTGTCAATGCTTTTGAAAACGAACAAGGTATCTTCTACAAATTTGAAACCATCACTTACTGTCCGTACGATAGAAAAGGTATCGATGTAACTATGCTCGATAATGAAGAATTGAAGTGGTTAAACGATTATTTAAAACTCGTTGAAGAAAAACTCACTCCATATTTGCAAGATGACAAGGCCTTGCTCAAATATTTGAAAAAGCAATGTGCTCCATTTAAGAGATAAGATGAATAAAATTGTTTTATTTGAACCTGAAAAGCCGGCAAATACAGGAAATATCATCCGTACTTGCAAAGCTATGGATGCAAGTTTGACCATCATCGGACATATCTCTTTTGAACTTTCAGATAAAGCTTTCAAAAGAGCCGAGATGGATTATTGCATCGGTTTTGAAATCGAAAGATTTAACACCATCGAAGAATTTTTGAGTCATTATCCAAGTTATGAAGGTTTTTATGTGACTAGATATAGCAAAAACGTCTATTCCAATATGGATTATTCAAACCCGAGCAAGAATAGATTCTTCATGTTTGGAAGAGAATCAACTGGGATTCCTAAAGACGTTTTAAAAGCCCATATGGATCATACTATCAGAATTCCGATGACTGCAGATAGCCGTTCTTTAAATCTATCAAATTCAGTGGCTATTGTCTTATCGGAAGCTTTAAGACAGCAAAACTTCTATGGTTTATCAACCAAAGAAGAAATCAAAGGTGAGGATTTTTTAGATAATTATAATATTTAAAGCCGATTTAAATTTATTTTATACTAAAAATTCTCAATATACAAGACTACAAAATTATCTTGTAATCAATTATCATATTCTTGCCTAGATTAACGGCGTTTCCGACACTTTCGTTTTTGGGGCTTAAATTGATAAAGTGGTGTTGAATGCTGACCAAGAAAGACTATAGTCTTCTCCTCTGATCGTCAGAATCCTAAACTTCATCTGCGGCTACCTCTCTTAATTATAAGGGAAAACATAGCTTACCTAGGTGCACCTGATAACTCAGGTGCTTTTTTTATTAAAAAAAGATGTATACATGTGATAAAATATAATTCGTATTAGGAGAAATAAAATGAAAAATGATTTGCTTGCTTTAAATACGTTACGTGGTTTGTCTCTAGATATGATTACAAAAGCAAAATCCGGTCACCCAGGTATTTGCTTATCTTCAGCACCTCTTGTTTACACATTGTACACTAGACATTTAATCGCTGATCCAAATCATCCAAATTGGATCAACCGTGATAGATTCATTTTATCTTGTGGTCACGCCTCTGCTTTATATTATTCTCTTCTTCACCTTTGCGGATATCATATCCCAATGGAACAACTCAAAGAATTCAGACAGCTCGATTCTTTAACTCCAGGTCACCCTGAAGTCGGACACACTCCCGGTGTTGACTGTACTTCTGGACCTCTTGGTCAAGGTATTGCTCAATCTGTCGGTTTTGCAATCGCAGAAACACATATTCCAACCCTCTATAAAGAAGGAGATAGACTTTTAAACCACTACACCTATGTTCTCTGCGGTGATGGTTGTTTAGAAGAGGGTATCTCTCAAGAAGCTATCAATATGGCAGGAATATTAAAGCTGAACAAATTGATACTTCTTTATGATAGAAATGACTGCACATTAGATGGACCTCTTTCCAACTCTTCAAATGAAGATATCGAACAAAGATTTTTATCGGCCTCTTGGAATGTCTTAAAAATCGATGATGGAAATGATATCGATGCTATCGATAAAGCAATCACTCAAGCTAAAGCAAGCAAGGATAAACCAACCCTTATCATAGCTCACACAATCATCGGTTATGCGTCTCCTCTTGAAGGAACTCATGATTCTCACGGAAAAGCTTTCTCCATTCAAGAAGTCAATAAGACCAAAGAGAATTTGAATTGTTTATTCAACAGCTTTGATGTCTCTGAAGATGTTTATGAAGTCTTTAGAAACTCCTTCATCAAACGCGGAATGGAAGCTTATAAGGAATATGAAGAAAGAGAAAGACTTTACGAAATTGATCATAAAGAAGATTATTTGGCTTTCAAAGAAAGCTTGACTAATGATATCTCTACTAAGGTCTTCAAAAACGGACCATCCTATGAAGAAGGATATAAAGAAGCTACAAGAAATGTCTCCCAAAATTATTTGAATCTCATCTCTGAAAGCATTCCAAATCTCATGGGCGGGTCTGCTGATGTCGCCGATTCGGTCAAGACTCATGTCAAAACATTCTCCACTTATTCAAGTGAAAATAGAGCAGGAAAGAATATCAATTTCGGAATCAGAGAATTCGAAATGGCATCCATTCAAAACGGTATCTTACTTCACGGAGGACTTAGAACCTATATCGGTTCTTTCTTAGTCTTCGCTGATTATATGAAGCCAGCCATTCGTATGGCAGCAATGGAAAAACTTCCTGCCATCTATTTATTCTCACATGATTCTTTAGCTGTCGGTGAAGATGGACCAACCCATCAACCGATTGAACAGCTCACAATGCTCAGAACCATTCCAAATGTTGTCGTTTATCGTCCTGCTGACGCTATTGAAACCTCTGCCGCTTATAATATCGCACTTAAATCAACAACAACTCCAACCTGCATCATTCTTTCAAGACAAGCCTTGAAAAACAATCCAGAGTCCTCATTTGATAAGGCATTAAAAGGTGGTTATGTCGTTTCGAAAGAAAAAGAGAGAATCGATTTAACTCTCATCGCTACAGGAAGTGAAGTCAATCTCGCCTATGATGTTCAAAAAGAACTTCTCAAAGATGGAATCGATTTAAGAATTGTCTCTATGCCGTCCATTGAAATCTTCTTAAAACAAAGTCAAAATTATCAAGACGAAGTTTTAGCACTTCCATATGATAAGAGAGTTTTCTTAGAGATGGGAAAAGGTGATTGTCTCTACCGCTTTGCAAAGAATGTCATCTCTCAAGATACCTTCGGTTCTAGTGCACCTGCAAAAGATGTCCTTGATAAATTCGGTTTCAATGTTGAAACAATCTCAAAGAAAATTAAAGAAATTTTAAAGAAGTGATCTAATTCAAGCTATAAACCATCTAAGGTTTATAGCTTTTTTTATTTCACTCTAAAATCATCATTGTGGAATTGAAAATCTCCCTTGTTACAATTAACTAAAATAGGAGAACACTATGAATAAAGTTTAGGAATTAGTCAACGAATTTCAAGAATTAAAGAGATCATATTCGAAATGGTTTTACTGATATTGTAAAACCAGAAGCTATAGAAGTAATGGAAAGACATATGGCTCTAAAATGGGCAGTCAAATAAAAGAAGAAACATTGAAAAATTACATCCAAAGATTGAATGATGGTGAGGATTAAAAGACTGTCAAAAATGAGTTTATCAAATCCTTCAAACATGTTTCAGTCCACAATATCATCAAAATCGAGCAGGATATCATCGATTCATGCATTGATAGCAGTGATGTTCAAAAATTATGTGATCTTCACAGTGCCTTATTCCACGGTATGCTGAAGAAGAAACTCATAAATATATAGCACGGTAAATCATAAGAAAGCTATTGAAAAATTAAAAGAAATTCTCAAATGATATTTATAAGAAGGCTGATATTATGTCAATCTTCTTTTTTTAACTTTACAAATAACTCATTCATAAGCAATCATTTATAGAGGTGAACTATATGAATGACTCAAAAACAAAAAAATTTGGTTTGATTACATTAGTCAGCATTTCAACTATCGTGATAGTTGCTATTTTCTTTCTCTTTGTATGCGGTTTGAATTTCAATCAAACAAAAGCAGAACCTCCGATAAGTGAGAAAGAAGATGAAGAAAAAAGAAGAGAAGAAGACGAAAAGAGAACTTTATATTATTTAGAATTTTAAAAAAAGATACCTTTACAGGTATCTTAATTCGTTTATTTTCAAAACGACGAGAAGCAAATTAATGCTTTCTTTTTGCTTCTTCAGATTTAAGCTTTCTCTTCAAACCTTTTTTAAGGAAGAAGTCGTGCTTTCTGTAATCTGCGATAGTGTTGGCCTTGTTGACTTGACGTTTGAATCTCTTCATTGCATCATCAAGGGTTTCATTATCTCTAACTACGGTCTTTGGCATAAACAATCACCTCTATTTCTATATAAGTTTTGCCGGAAAGTATTTTATACTAAATATTCTTTGATTTCAATCAAATTTTTATCAAATCCCCCTTTTCATCATAGGTCTTTTCAATGATACCAGAGCCTAAAAGTCTCTCTCCTTGATAAATACAGGCTATTTGACCTTTAGCGACATAGGAGTAATGATCGTATTTCAACATCGCTTCTTTTCCATCTTGAGAAATAGTGAGTTTCACTGGCATGTCTTGTCCGCGATATCTGAATTTACAAAAACATTCATAATCAGCTGGTAATTTTTCACTGCCGATGAAATTGAAGGAAGAAAGAAGACAACCGCAAGAGAAACGATATCCGTTATCTTTTTCTTGAGCGACATATAAGATATTCTTTTCAACATCTTTGCCAACGACAAAGAATGGTTCCATATCTCTTCCTTTGATACCACCGATGCCTAAACCTTTGTGTTGTCCGATTGTATAATATAAGACACCATCGTGTTTTGCAATCTTAGTGTTAGTGACAATATCGATGATATCACCAGGCTTAGCAGGTAAATAATTATCTAAAAACTTTTTAAAGTTTCTTTCACCGATAAAACAAACACCCGTTGAATCTTTTTTATGCATAACTGCTGAAAGATTTAATTCTTCGGCGAGCTTTCTAACTTCTGGTTTTGTGAATTGAGCAAGTGGAAATAATGCGTGAGATAATTGTTCTGATGATATCTGTCCTAAGAAATATGATTGATCTTTATTTTTATCAAATGCTTTATATAGATGAGATTCTCCATTCTCATCGATTCTCATGGCATAATGTCCCATGGCAATTTGATCAAATCCTAATGATTTAGCATAATCATAGAAGTGTCCAAATTTGATATATTTATTACAAAAAACATCAGGATCTGGAGTATAACCTCTTCTATATGTATCTAAAAATTGGGAGAAGACTTCATTCCAATATTCTTCGATAAAATCTTTTCTTAAAATTGGAAGATCTAAATCCATCGCTGTTTCAACAGCATCATCATAATCGAATTCTTGAGAGCATTTATCACCGGAAAGGGTAGGATTTCCTAAGATATCATTGTTGGTGATACTATCCCAATTTCTCATAAAACAACAGGTTACATCATAGCCTTGTTTTTTTAATAAATATGCAGCGATGGCAGAATCAACTCCGCCAGATAGTCCTAATAATACTTTTTTAGAATTCATTTTATCAACTCCTTACTATCCATATAGATGGTGAATGGTCCATCATTAATCAATGATACTTTCATATCAGCTCCAAAGATTCCAAATTGAACATTAGGAATTCTCTCTTTCAATTTTTCTTTGGTATATTCGTAAAGTTTCTCACTTTCTTCACCTTTTAAAGCATTGACAAAAGAAGGTCTATTGCCTTGAGTTAAATCAGCGTATAAAGTGAACTGAGAGACACAGAGAATATTTCCATTTGTCTGTTCTAAATTCAAATTAGTTTTGCCATTCTCATCTTTGAAGATTCTAAGTTTAAATAACTTATCTAACATCTTATCGATGATAGTTTTATCATCTCCTAATGTAAATCCGACAAAGATAACTTCACCATTTTTTATTTCACCACAAACTTTATCATCAACTTTAACATGTGCTTCTAAGCATTCTTGTATCAATATTTTCATAATTAACTATATTTTCCACTTTTATTATACTAAAATATCTATTTAGTGAGGAAATAAAATATGAAATATACCTATAAAGATTATTTGAATATGGCTTCTTTTATCCAAGAAAAGACCGATGCTAGACCAAAGATAGGTATAGTTTTAGGTTCAGGACTTGATGGTATCATTCAAGATTGTGAGATTGAAGCTATCGTCCCCTATAAAGAAGTTAAAAATTTACCAGTATCAACCAATGGTTCTCATAAAGGACAATTTGTCTTTGCAAAATATAAAAATACATCAGTTGTCTTCATGCAAGGAAGACTCCATTATTATGAAGGTTATACAGCTGAAGAGGTTGTTTCTCCTATCCGTCTTTTAAAATTATTGGGGGTTGAATATTTAATTCTCTCTAATGCTTGTGGAGGTATTAGTTTTGCTCCTGGCACTATGATGCTCATCTCTGATCACATCTTATTCAATGCTCCAAGTCCACTAATAGGAGAAAACATCGATGAATTTGGTCCGAGATTTGTCGATATGTCAGACCCTTATGACACTAAAGATAGAGAAAAAATCTTTGATTTAGCAACAAAAGAAAATCTCAATGTCAAAGAAGGTGTCTACATGCAGTTTACAGGTCCACAATTTGAATCAAAAGCAGAGATTGAAATGGCAAGAAGAATCGGAGCTGATACTGTCGGTATGTCAACTGTTCAAGAAGCTATTGTCGCAAATCAGATGAGCATGAAAGTCATCGGTATTGCTACAATATCAAATTGGTCAACTGGAATAATCAAAGATAAAAAATTAGATGATGCTGAAGTCATCGAAGCAGGTAAGAAATTAGCTCCTGATTTTAAGAAATTACTTTCAATAATCATCGAATATTTTTCAAAGGAAATCATAAATGATAGATAAACCTCTCGCATATAGGATGCGACCAAACAATCTAGATGATGTCATAGGACAAAAGAAAATCATCTCATTTTTAAGAAATCTTCTCTCTTCTCAATCATTACTGAGTATGATTTTCTATGGAAATCCCGGAACTGGAAAGACAACTCTTGCTAAAGCTTTTGCAAATACGATGAATGTCTATTCCATAGGCTTAAATGCGGTCATCGATAATAAAGCTAAAATGGAACAAGCATTTGAAGAAGCAATAAGATTCTCTCCTAGCATTGTCATAATCGATGAAATTCACCGCCTTGATAAGGGAAAACAAGATTTATTACTACCACATTTAGAAAATGGAGATTTCTTTCTTATCGGCTGTACAACTGCAAATCCCTTAATATCGATAAATCCAGCGATAAGATCTAGAACTAGATTGCTTCAAACAGACCCCTTGACCTCTGATGACATTTTAATCGGATTAAAAAGGGCACTTATCTCTTCTAATGGTTTAAATAACTCACGAAAATTTGATGAAGATGCTTTAAAGTATATCTCTAAGATTTCTAGCGGAGATTTAAGATTTGCCTACAATCAATTAGAAGCTGTATCTTTCTCATATTCTAGTTCTCATCAGATCACTTTAGAAGATGCTAAAACCATCGCAAATATTCCAAATTATCTCACAGATAAAGACGAAAACGAACACTATAATACTGTTTCTGCTCTCCAAAAATCAATCAGAGGAAGCGATGTCAACGCTAGCATTTATTATCTTGCCAAGCTTTTAAAAAGCGGTGATTTAGAAGGTCTTATTAGAAGACTTAAAGTCACAGCTTATGAAGATATCGGGCTTGCAAATCCACAAGCTGTTGATAGATGTCTAAACGCTTGTCAAACAGCTCTTGATGTCGGACTTCCAGAAGCCATGATTCCCCTTGGTTTCTCAGTTGTCGAGCTCTCTTTATCTCCAAAATCAAAATCGTCTTGTTTAGCAATCGAAAAAGCGATGGATAGCATCGATGATTCTCCACTTGAAGTCAGAGATTATCTAAAATTGAATCAACCCAACATTTCTGAAGAAGATAGTTATCCCTATGATGATCCAGATGTTTGGGAAGTGTTAAAATATTTACCAAAAGATCTCGATGGTGTAGAATTTTATAAACCGGAAATGACTGGTAAATATGAAAGAGCCTTAGCTGAGAATTATAAACGTCTTAAAGAGATCAAGAAGACTGATGATATGAAAGAAGCCAAAAGAATGGCGAGAATGAAAAGGAGTAAACAAAATGGAAATATATAATCCAACTAGTAAAGAAATTGAATCATTCACTGAAGAATCAAATGTTAGCTCTTTGATTTCTGCAAAAGAAGGATCGCACGATTATCCTTTCTTATTCTGTTTAAAAATAGTCTTAAGATATCAGTGGCCACGAGTTTTGATGTCATCATTTGGTTTCTTATTTGTGATTGTCTTATTCGATTTCATCTTCTATTACAATCAAACAGATAGCAATCAAATTTTGAAATACCTTCTCATCTTCGATTCTTGTTTGATAGCCTTTGATATCATCGTTTCATTCTTCATCTTTGCCTATAGAATGAAACTCACTGTCAAGAATATGCCGACAACATTTGTTGAAGTCTACGAAGATTTCATTCAAATGAAAGAAGGAAGTCAAACTGGAAAAGTAGTTTTCAAATTGCCGTTTAATTCCTTCATCAAAGCACAGATTTTAAAAGAAGGTTATGTCCTCATCTTCAAAGGACCTAACAATATGAACGCTAGCATCATCCTTCAAAGAAATTCAATCGAAGAAAAAGCTATCGCTGATTTTGAAAGAATCCTCAAGGGAATCAATTCAAGAATCAATAACAATTGAAAATAAAAAAATACCCAAAACTTCATTTATGGAATCATTTGGGTATTTTATTTTTTTAGATTTTTTTATTTCTTTAAATCATCGAGCTCTTTGATCTCTTGACGATATTTTCCCGTTTCACTAGAATTAGATAAAATCCAGTAACTGGGAATAATTTTTTGAAAACACTTCTTTTCTTTTATTC
>CAVEQA010000001.1:56038-59733 GCA_963617725.1 Paludibacteraceae bacterium | reverse complement strand
TCCATATGTCGTTTGCTTTGACCTCCTCATATATTTTAAGATAATTCAAATAAGAATCATCAGATAAAATACCTTTTTTTATCTCTTCTTGAACTTGACATCCCTTAGTCGATTCCAAGTGCAGGCAATCATTGAAGAAACATTTTTTTACGTAATTTTCATATCCTGGAAAGCAGATAGCTAAATCAGATGGTTTCATTTTTTCTAAATCCAATGATGAAAATCCAGGAGTATCGAACATAAAGCCTTCTGAATATGGTAAGAGAATAACTTCTTTTGTCGTGTGTCTTCCTCTTCCCATAGAAATTCTTAGGTCATCGACTTTTCTTTTAAAATCACTATCAATAGAATTGATCAAAGAAGATTTTCCTACACCAGTTTGTCCCATAAGCGCAACTGCTTTTCCTTTCAAATCATTTAATAGATTAGGATTTTTCTCTGTCTTTATTTGAGACGAAATATACGGAGTATCCTATTTTTTTATAATCTTTTAATCTCTTTTTTATCTTTTCTAGTTCTTTATTCTTAACCATATCACATTTAGTTAAAACAATTGAACTTTTAAGACTGTAAAATTTAGTCATCGTTAAAAACTTATCCAATAAATAAGTATTGAAATCAGGTTCTTTTAAAGAGATTAATACTAAAACAATATCCGCATTGCTCAATCTTGGACGTGCAAGAAAATTTTTTCTATCATCAACATTATTGATGAATCCATCTTCATCAAGGGTGACAAAATCACCAACTAAAATATAAGAGGCATTTTTAATATTGCCTCTTTTCTTATGAATCGAAATACTTCTATTTTCATCATCAAATAAACGATATCCGATAGAAGTCGAGGAAAGAACTCTATACCTTTTCACTTATGCCCCTTTTCAACTTCTTTAGAAGCTTTTTTCAAATATTTAGCATTGTTTTTATCATAATTTTTATTTATCTTTTGTTTACTATGTTTATGAAAAAAATAATATAACCATGAATGATTTTCTTCTAATATCAAAGGATTTTTCATTATTTTTTCGATATCTTTTCTCATAAACTCAACGTTAGGATATCTATCTAACGGTTCTTTTTTAGTGGCTCGATAAATTATTTGTTCAATACATTGAGGTGTGTTAGGATTGAATTTTTTAATATTTGGAAATTTTTCATATCGTAATTTATTGATTATTTCGTTTGTATCGTCACCATCAATAGGTACTTTTCCTGTAACTAACTCAAAGAAAGTAACACCTAAAGAATAAATATCACTTCTTTCCGATGCTTGAATGGACAAAGTTATTTCTGGTGCGATATATTGTGGTGTTCCGATAACTTGGTCCTGAAGAGTCACTTGAGTTCCATTTTGAAAACTTGCAATTCCAAAATCTCCTAATTTGATTGTTCCATCAGTTGTCAAAAATATATTGTGTGGTTTGATATCGCGATGGATAACACCATGTTGGTGAGCATACATCACCGCTGAGCATAACTGATACATGATATTACAAGCCTCAATAGGAGAGAATTTACCTCTTGAATCGAGCACTTGTTTTAATGTTCTCCCATTGATAAATTCGTTTACCATATATGGTAAACCTTTATAGGAGCCAACATTTAAAACCTTAACGATATTTTGATGATTCAAGCTAGCGGAAGCTCTTGTTTCACGATCAAAACGGGCGAGATTCTTTTTGCTATTCGCCATGGTTGCTTTGATCATTTTAATTGCAACATCTTTGTCAGTAATTAAATCATGAGCTTTATAAACATCAGCCATTCCGCCTTCACCAACAAATAAAACAATTTTATATCGATCATCAATAATGTCATTAATCAAATCTTCGCTCATATCAGATATTCTCCCATAAAGCTACTGCAATATTATCATTGCCACCATTTTCTAAAGCTTTATCTATCAAGGCTTGAGCTTTTTGTTCAACTGTCAGTAAATCATTTTGAAGAATTGATACAATTTCGTTTTCACTGACCAAATTATAAAGACCATCAGAGCAAAGTAAAAGAGATTCATATGCATCATTTGGCAAATAAAATTCTTGTAAGTGAGTTAACTCAGGCAAAATACCAACGGCATTTACTAAAAGATTTTTTTGTGGATGTTGAGCCATTTCAGCTCTGGTAATTTTTCCTTCTTCAAAAAGAACTTGGACATAAGTTTGATCAGTAGTTCTTTGAACTAAACCATCTTCTTTAGAATAAGTATAGCAACGAGAATCACCAGCAGATACAATATAAGTTCCACCTTCAAATATCATACAAGCAACAACTGTAGAACCTATTTCTTTGATTTCACTGCCTTCCATGGACATCTTATAAATATCTTTATTTGCAGTTTTAAGGGCTTTTCTAAAGAAGTGTTTAACTTTATGCAAAGAATATTTTTTTCTATTTTTTTGGAAATTTAAAACAAGATTGTCCCTGATTAAAGAAGAGGCAACTTCACCTTTTCTGTGTCCACCCATGCCATCGCAAACAACTAAAAGAGTGCTATAAGGGCCTTTAACTCCCTGAGCAGTATCTTCGTTATTTTTTCTCTTTTTACCGATATCAGTCTTACAACTGAAATTTATAATATTTTCATCGTTTAGCATATTTAGCCCTCAATTGTCCACAAGCAGCATCTATATCGCTGCCAAATTCCTTACGAATTGTTGATTTAATATGTTTAGATAACAAATAATTATGAAACAATTCAACATTAGAATCAGGTGACCTTTCAAAACCATTTTCCATCACCGGATTATATGGTATCAAATTTACATAGCCAAAGGTAGGGGAAATTAATTTAAATAACTCTTTTGCACAATCGATAGAGTCATTTACATCTTTAATAAGGATGTATTCATAAGTAACTCTTCTTCCACCCGAGTCTTTTCCATATTGGATAATTGCTGGAATCAATTCTTCTAATGGATATGCTTGATTTATCGGCATCAATTTGTTTCTCAATTCATCATTAGGTGCATGAAGAGAAATCGCTAAATTTACTTGCAAACCTTCTTTTCCAAATCTTAAAATGCCAGGAACAACTCCACAAGTAGAAACTGTTATATGTCTTGCACCGATATTCAATCCAAAAGGAGAATTTAAAGTTCTGATAAAGCTTAACACATTATCATAATTATCAAATGGCTCACCAGTACCCATGATGACAACGTGAGTAACACCTAATTTAGGATCTTTTTCTTTCAAATATTTATCAAAAGCCATGACCTGACCAAGCATTTCGTTAGCAAGTAATTTTCTTTTGACTTTTAAAAGACCAGAGGCGCAAAACTTACATCCCATATTACATCCAACTTCAGAGCTCACACAGACGCTATAACCATAAACATAATGCATCAATACACTTTCAACTTCTTCACCATCATCCATTTTAAAAAGGCATTTGACAGTCCCATCTTTACTCTCTTGCATGACGCTAGCCTTAGGAAGTGAGAAATCATATTTAGTCTTTAAGACCTCACGAAAATTCTTAGAAATATCGGTCATATCGTCAAAAGATTTAGCATTCTTTTGATATAACCATAAAAATATTTGTTTTCCGCGATATGTGCTTTGACCTAAATTGACCATTTCATCTGTCAATTGTTCAAGTGATAAGGAATATATTGATTTCATTATCTATTTCTCCTAAAAATACAATAATAGCATGAACGTGAGTCAGCTTCTTCAGGAAGAATGTAACG
>CAVEQA010000001.1:48205-56028 GCA_963617725.1 Paludibacteraceae bacterium | reverse complement strand
TCTTTATTATTCTTTAAAAATTCATCTTTAACGAATAAACTTTGTTCATAAACTATTGAATCAGAATAGAAAAGTAAATATCCATCTTTTTTTACAAAGGATGAAAGTTTGACTAAATCCTCTAAAACTTTCTTATTGTCAGTTCTTATTTTAGTCAAAGTTAAAGAAGGCAATATGTTACTTTCTTTATCATTGTAGGAAATGCAAGAACCACCGCTGATAGAAATGACAAAATCATATTCATTTTCTACAAGTTTACAATTCACAGAATCAATTTTAGATAAAATAGGTTGATAAGATTTAAAATCATAATCATTTTTTAAATCTATCGCTTTATTATACAATATTTCATTATCAAAACATTCAACAAATCGAGGAAGATTCCAATTTTTTTCTTTTTCCAATATTCTTTTAGTAAAGGATTTTAAAGAAGAATCATAGATAAAAACTTTAGGTTGTAACGAATTTAACTGAATATTTGACAAGGCAACTTCTAAACCATAGGAAGTCTCTGTCAAAATATTGTTCTTCAAAAATTCAGTTATTCTTTTATCTTTGCCTTTATTTTTTATTAAAATTTCATCGCCTACTTTGATTTTATCAAAACTTTCATCGTTCAAAATTTCGTTTACTCTATTCGAATTCGAGGATAAATGATAGAAATCGTTCATCTCATTCCAAAAGGAATGTGATAAATTTTCAATTTCTTCTTTTGAAAATAAATCACAAAAATAATTATAAATAAAAAAAGGAATCTCTAAAACCATCGAGTTGTAATTTAAAGGAAATAATTCTTCGTGATAATAATCAGAAAAATTAGAATACATCGAACAGATTAAATTGAAATTGAATTGTTTTTCTTGTTCATCAAAAGTATATCTAAAATGGCTCATATAAAATTCATGCATTTCATAAAAACTATGATATCTTCTTTTCACGTGATACATCGTGACGATATTAAAAAAGAATTCATCAGAATTGCGTTTATATTTTTTAAAGATATTCAATTCTAAAAAGCCCCATTTTTGAAAAGCTTTCAAAATATTTTTTAAATCAAAAATCAATCTCTTTTTTTCTTCTTCTGTCAAGATGAAATTTTTAAAAGTATCACTTATGACACTGCTGAATAGTCTGTCCTCGCAAACCATTTTATTGAGTAAATAAGGTTCTAAATATAAATATGCCATATCAAACCTTATTTTTGAAAATTGCTATAAAGCTTTTCACTAGTCTTAGCAAGTTTACCAATCAAAGAGGATGTATCTTTGATCATCTCTTGCAATTCATTAATTTTGGATTCATAAACAGCAACCTCCTCTTTTGATAAGACATAAGAATTATCAATGAAGAATAAATTTGCGACATAATCTCTCTTTTTTAATATGCTGACAAGCTTTTTATAGTCAACATTTGATAAGCCTTTGTTTGCAAAGTAACTTTCAAGTTCTAGACTTCCTTTTTGAAAATTTTCTTGACAAGCTTTTTTAGCTTGTTCTTCACTCAAAACAAGAAGTTCATCTCCTTTTGTATATTCATTAACTCTTTTGCTGTTTTCACTTAAAAAAACTACTCTATACGCGTTTTTCAATGCGTATTGAGATAGTTGCATAAAGTTTCCGACTAAATATGTTATTCTTTCTAAATATGTCATTATAATTCTCCGTAAAAAAAACCCACAAAAGTGGGTTTATTTAATTTCAAGAAAACTTAGTTTTCTTCCTTGACGTCAAGAACTTTTTTGCCGTTATAATAACCGCAGCTTGGGCAAACGCGATGAGGTTTAATCATTGCTCCGCAATTTGGGCAAGAATAGACATTACAAGCTGTTAAAGCTAAGTGTTGTCTTCTAACTCTCTTTCTCATAACTCCAGTTCTTCTAGTTGGTGTTGCCATAATATCCGCCTCCGTTTCTTTTAATCAATTTTACAAATAGCATAGTAAATTATAGCTTGCCAACATAAGAAAGGCAATATTTTTTTAGCTTTTTAACTAAACTATCGTCTAAAATGTGATATAAGCTACCAAAAATAACTTAAATTATTTACTTCCAAGATATAGAACGATATAAATCTAGATACTTTCTAGCTGATTTTGCCCAGCCATATTCACCTAGCATACCATTTCTTTGAACAGCGCTGAATCTCTCTTTTGAATTATAGAAGAAATCGCATGCAGATTCAAAACATGATACAAAGGCATGTGGATCAGCATTGTTGAACTTAAATCCATCGGCGATATCACCTTCACCTAAATCATGAACTGTATCATTTAACCCACCGACATTAGATACAATCGGTAAAGTACCATATCTCATCGAAATAAGTTGGCTTGTACCACATGGTTCAAAATAACTTGGCATAAGGAAGAAATCAGAACCAGCGTACAACATATGAGCTAAATCTTCATCATATTTATGAACAAAATAAACTTCAGGATACTTCAAAGATTCATAAAGGAATTGACTTTCAAGTTCGCCAGTTCCAATCACGATCATTCTAGCATCATATTTTTTCAATAAAGGAAGAACAGAGATGATTCTATCAACACCTTTTTGACTGGAAAGTCTAGTGACAACCGAGAATAAAGGACCGTTGAAATATGTATCCATATCAAGAAGATGTAAAACTGCATCACGATTCATTCTCTTACCATCAACTACAGTATTGACATCGTAATTTTCACCTATCTTCTTATCTGTTTTTGGATTCCAAATTTCGGTATCCAAACCATTGACAATACCTGAGAAATCGTTGTGTTTGCAAGTATCAAGGACACCACCGATACCACCAAAACAATTGTGATCGTTCATCAATTCTTTAGCGTGAGTCACTGAAACAGTATTGACTTTATCACTAGCTAAAATACCAGTTTTTAAGAAATTGAAAGAATCTCCCATACGAACATAACCAGAATCATAATAATCAGTGGATAAGTTGAAGAAGTAAGATAAATCGCCTCTTAAAGCCCATCCTTGGAAAGCAGGATTGTGAATGGTTAAAACAGTTTTAATTTTTCTAGGGTTGTAATTTAAAAGCAGCGGTAAAACGGCAGTTTGCCAATCATTACAATGAACAACATCGAAGTTGTTATGTCTAGTAATGAATGTATTGACAGCCATAATGAAGGTTGCAAAACGTTCATTATCATCACCATATCCATATAATTGAGTGCGGTTGAATTTTTCATCGATTGCAGTGAAATAAAAATCAACACCTTTATTTACTATATGATAAATTCCACATCCTTGGGTTCTCCAATTCATTCTAAAATCAAAGGTATCATAAAGTTTTTCAACTTCTGGGAATTTTTCTTTGATGATTCTATAATACGGTAAAATGACTGAGACATGTTCGCCTTCTTTTACTAAGGCTTTAGCATATGACCAAATGAAGTCACCTAATCCACCTGACTTGCAATATGGTAAAGCTTCTGGAGCTACAAGTAAAATATTCATTAGACAATATCTCCTCTAGCGACATACAAAGGATCTTCTAAAGATCCGATAATTTCAGAAATGTGCATAACTTGGGCTTCTTTATCAACGACGGCGTTTTCAATTCTAGTGTTGACATCAATGACAGCATTGCTACCGATGACAGCGTTCTTGATAACAGCTCCTTTTTTGATTCTGACATCACGGCCCAAAATGGAATTGATGACAGTTCCTTCAATGATAGAACCATTGGCAATATATGAATTTTCAACCTTGCATCCAGCTTTATATAGAACTGGTGGAGTATCATAAGAACGAGTGAAGATCGGCCATTTTTCTTTAAACAAAGAAAGGAAGGCATCTTCATCAAGAAGTTCTAAGGAATATTGTAAATAATGAGCAAGAGAATCAAATTGACGAACATAGCCATCGATTTTCTTACCTTTAACTAAAACACTAGTAGATGTATATTTCAAAACATCAGTCAAATTGAAGAATGCAGAAGTATTTCTTCCAAATTCGATAAGTGAAAGAAGGGTATCATAAGACATAATCCAGGTAGCTAAGGAAATATCTCCTTCATCAGAATTACCTTTATTGGATTCCAAAGACATAACTCTTCCACGGTCACCTAAAACGATTTTATCAGCATTGATGAAATGATTCTTCAAACCAGTTTGATGAGAATAAAGCAATGTGATGTTATTCTTTGAAGCGATGTGTTCTTCAACTAATTGTTTGAAATCCGCTTGATAAATTATATGACTTGGAGCAATGACGACATAATCTGGTTTAACACCTGAAAGGAACCAATGATTTTCAACAAGATTAGCGATATCAGTATTATAAGCTGGAATTCTGACATTTGGTTCATCATAAAGAATGGAGAAATCGCCAATCTTAGTATTTCCAGTCCAAACACGACCATTGGATACATGTCTTGTCAAAGAACGAATATGATTTTTGCAAAGGATTCCCATGCATTCAATTCCAGAATTAGTAAAGTTGGAAAGAGGGAAATCAACGAAAGCATAACGACCTAAAAAGCTCGTAGAAGCAATAGCTCTATGTTTGCTCATAGGTCCAAAGTCAGCACTTGTATAATTATCGACAAGTCCTAAAATTTTAATACTCATGATGGAATTCTCCTTTTATTCATCGTAATTGACTAATTCAACATCATCAACTTTGCCGATGATATCATGGTCAACGATAACCTTACTTCCGACAAGGGCGTTTTCAAGATGCACATTAGCTTTTACTCTAGCTCCTGGCATGATGAAACAATTTTTAACGAAAGCACCTTTTTCAACGATGACTTCATTTGAAATAACAGAATGTTCAACTGTACCAAAAATATTAGCTCCTTGATTGATGATGGAGTCATTCACAACAGCATCATGAGCGATAAATTGTGGACGGGAGAAAGTATCTGCAGAATAAATCTTAAATTCAGAAGCAAATAATCTCAATGTGCAATCTGGATCTAATAAATCCATATTTGCTTCCCATAAAGAATGAATTGTTCCGACATCTTTCCAATATCCTTCAAATGGATAGGCGAATAATCTTTGATTTGCATTCAACATTGTTGGAAGGATATCCTTACCGAAATCATGGCTTGATTTAGAATCTTCAGCATCTTTGATGAGTGCCTCTCTTAAAAGAGAATAGGTAAAGATATAAATACCCATAGAAGCTAAATCTGATTTAGGAACTTTTGGTTTTTCTTGGAATTCAGTGATTCTATTATCTTCATCAGTAATCATAATACCAAATCTGCTCGCTTCTTCTTTTGGAACGCGAATACAAGCGATAGTACAATCAGAGCGATTTTTCTTATGATATGCTAACATCTTGGCATAATCCATTTTATAGATATGGTCACCAGATAAAACGACGACATATTCACAATGTGTCTTATCTAACCAATCTATATTTTGATAAATAGCATCAGCAGTACCGGCATACCAATTAGCACCTTTTGGAGTCTCTCTTGGAGGAAGAATACTGGTTAAAGCTCCTTGACCATTCAAACCCCAATTGCGTCCTGAACCAACATAATTATTGAGAGCAGTTGACTCATATTGAGTAGCAATACCTACACTTTTGATACCTGAATTTGCAACATTAGATAGTACAAAATCAATGATACGATACTTGCCACCAAAGAAAACAGCTGGTTTTGCGATTTTGCTAGTGAGTGATTTTAGACGACTTCCTCTACCACCTGCAAGAATCATAGCGACTAGTTCTTGATTCATATTTTCTCCTTTCAACAGTTATAAAAACTGGAAACGCTTACAACACTTATTTATTATAAACCTTATTTAATAAAGTTAGAAGAGTTAAATTATAAAAATACTAGTATTTATCAATATTTTTATAAATTTAATAACACTATTTTCAAAAAAAATACAGTTGTTTAATTTTATAAAAACAAAACTCTAAGCAAATGATATAAAAGCGATATCATCCGTTTAGAGTTTAAACATTTATTCTTGAATTATTTGAGAAGACTCGACGACATTTTTCTTTCTTTTATCTTCATAAACATCAAGTCCAGACTTCTTATGCTTATCATCGTGAATGGTGACAAGGATAAGGTCGACAAAGTTGACAAGATCACGAAGTTTTTCACTAGGAGTAGAAAGAATAGCTTGAAGTCCGAACTGTCTTAATAAATCAGTGGACTTCATAATACGAGCACTATCCATCTTTGAGAAAGCCTCATCAAAGATAACAAAACGAAGTGTATTATTATCACTGGCGTTTTTAGCTCTTGTAAGAGATGCAAATGATGCAAGAATTGCAATATAGAAAGGAGTTTGAGTTTCACCACCGGATTGACTCTTGAAAGAACGACCTAAGGAAATGGTTGTCTTTTCATCTCCGATACCTCTTAGGACGAGCAAATCGAAATTGATATAGGTCGTATAAGAAGTGAAGAGAATGATATTTCTTAAAATTTGTTCTTTTTGAGCGCCACTAGCGGAAGTAGATGATGAAATCAAAGAGAATAAAGTATCCATAGTTGAACGATACTTTTCCATGAACAAAGCTTCAGCATCACCAGATTTCAAAAGAAGTGGATCCATGATCATATCGTAGTATTCACGGTAATCCTTACTAGGAGTAACCTTGAAATAATAGGAATCTCTTCCAAAGCTGCAATCAGCTAAGGACTGATTGAGTTCATCGATTTGAGCGTGAACATTTTCAATTGCAGTTCTAAGTTTATAAATGAAATCATCTTTAAATTCTTTGATGGATTGTTCGTGAGCTCTGGTGATTTTCTCTTCATAATCAGGAAGCATGACTTTAGAGATATTTTCTAATTCCTTATCAAATTCAGAGTTATCAGTTTCATTATAAACATCATAAGAGACATGATATTTAGTTGCATATTCATTTCTGAGTTTGACCAAATTATCTTTAGCAACTCTCAATTTATTTGAGGATTGAATGTACTCCTTTTGAGCCATAACTCTGATCTGTGGAAGTGTAAGTTTTTGTTCATCAAGAAGTTTATTGTAGAATGGTTCATATTCTTCATTGATCTTCTTAGAATCAGATTTGTTGACTTCTTCCTTATACTTAGAAAGCATATTGGAATTACTAGGAATATCGACGGTATTCAATCTTTCGATTTCACCTAAAAGTGTTCCTCTTTCAGTCAATAGATCTTCTCTTTGTTTAGAAAGACCTTGAATATTTTGATTGATTTCAGCAAGTTTCTTTTCAACTTCTGACATATCACCATTGGTAGCTTTTTGCATTTCTTGATCAAGATTTGAAAGAGAGGCTTGAAGTGTTTCTATTTCAGAGTTTCTATTGATGTCATTCTTAAATGTTTCTAATTCATTCATAGACATTTGAGGAAGAGATAAAAGGGAAGAAAGTTTAACTGAAATTTCATTTAACAAAGAATATTTTGTATTTACTTTTTGATAATCAGCGGCACTTAAAGCTTTTGTATCATTAGAAACTTTGGTTCCTAAGAAGAAAATACGAGCATTATCTTTGTTCAAATACCAAGTAGCAAATCCTCTATAGCCTGTACAATCAGAAAGCAAACCATTTCCGCTATCTCGAGCTTCTTGGAAAGTGAAACACTTTTTAGTTCTACCTAATAAATAGTCGGTATAAGCTCTTGCACCCTCATGTTTAGTATCGATAAGTTCAGCGATTGAATTTTTAATAGTTTTGATATCTGCTTTTAATAATCTTTCAGTATCAACTAAGGAAACGCGATAATAATGATAAGTGTCTGAAAGTTCTTTTAAAATTCTATTAGCTTCTTCATAATAACGAGGATTTACAAAAAAGTTGAATTTTTGAGAAAAGAGAACCGATTCAAGAGCCATAGACCATTCAGGATCATTGACAT
>CAVEQA010000001.1:26045-48195 GCA_963617725.1 Paludibacteraceae bacterium | reverse complement strand
CTAAACTATTTTTAATTTGAATATAATTTGGTCCAAGAGATTCGAAAGGTTTTCTTCCAGCGTTTACGGCATTCATATCGTTTTGAAGCGACATTAATTCATTGCTCAAATCATAAATATTATCATCAACTTGTGACTTAAAGCTCAATAATTTATTGTGCAAATTCTCCATATCATTTCTAAATAATGAAAGAGAATTAAAATCAATATTATTGTCGCTTATTTGTTGAATTAAATCTTTAGATTCTAAAGCTATTTCCTTAGTCAAATCATAAATTTCATCAAAATTAGTCTTTAACTTTTGTCCAAGTCTTGATGAATCAAATTTAGAAAAATAGGAATAAAAATCTCCACACACTCTATTATATTCATTTGCATAAGACATCATTTGATTCATACATGATGAAATCGCCATTGTAATAGCTGTGATAGATTTTGAAATAGAATCCTTTTTCATCGAAATCTTCTCAGTCAAAGAATAAGAAGACGATTGAAGTTTTTTAGCCTGATAATAATTGTAATCAGATCGTAAGTCTTCAATTTGAGAATCAAGTCTAGCTATAGTATCGCCAATTTCAGTAATTCTATTATTGTCAGATTTAAGTTTATCAGTTAAAGCATCTAATTTCTTTTTGTTTTCATCGTAAGAAACTCTCGCATTGACATAATTCAAAAGTTCAATGGATTTTTGATGACGAGAAAAATCGTCAAAATAAGTGTGAATTGAAGCCAAAGTGTCGGCTTTTTCATGTAATCTTTTTGCTTCGATTTCAAGAATCTTATATTGTTCGATATTTTTTTGCATAGGAGTAATATCTACTGAAATATCGCTATCACAAATATATTCAGTAATAAAGGAAGAAATATCACTGATAGGAGCAAAAGAAACAGCTTTTTTGAACAAAGAAAAATATTTATCAGGCAAATTGCCAAAGGCTTCTTTGATGAAAGCTTGATAGTCTGAATCACTATCAAAGAAACGATAATGATTCGTTTTATAATTATTTCTTACATAAGTTGAAAATTCTTTATAAATGAGAGGACGAATACGTTTTTTATCATTTTCTCCATCTTTATTTGAAAAATCATTTTCAGGGAATCCAGAATCAAGATAGAAGAAATGTTTATCATATCCATCAGAAGAATCAACATCGAATAAAACACCTAAAGTAAAAGGTTTGTTTGCAACGTCATCAAAAATTTCGATTGCTAAATAACTAGTAAAAGCACCTGGTCTTAAATTGATTACATTTCCACTATCATCTACACCAGTTTGGCCTCTTAAATAAGATAAGAGAGTACGACCACTTTTACCTTTTTCGTTAGCTGCTTTATTAAAATTTTCAGGTCTCGTTGTACCAAGAATTAATACTTGTAAAGCATCAATAATAGTTGATTTACCTGTACCATTTGGACCAGTTAAAAAAGTGATATTTTTAATATCAGTTGTGGTATTAGAAAAATAATGCCAATTTATAAGTCTAAGTTTTTGAATTGTTTTCATAAATCACCCCTTAAATTGATGAATTATCACCAAAAATATCATCATTTTCTTCTTTTTCGCCACTCACTTCATGATATAAAGCATTCATTTTTTCATTTGAAATGACAAAACGGATTGTAGGAAGAATATAAAATGAATAATAAATATCTGAATAAGTTTTATCACAACGATTGACTATGTTATAAGAATCCAAAGTTCTCATACAACTTGCAATAGTTGTAGCTGATAATTTTTTTGTGAGGTTGCTGAGACCTAAATCATTCATATGAAGAGATAATTGTCTTGAATCCATAAGGACATCAACAGTTTGAGGGGCTTTTGCAATTTGGTCTTCATAATAATTTCTCAAGGCGTAAACAACAAGAGTTGTAACACTATCAAATCTCATATGATTATATTCAGCATCAGAAATAATAAAGTAAATTCCTTCATCTTCAGCTTTTGATAAGGTGATTGATGCAAAATTCAAATATTCCTCAAATAACGATTCGTGCCTTTCAATAAACAAATAATCAGGATTAGCGATGAACATCTTGTTTTTCATATTATAAACTCTACGAACGATATAGCATTCGTAAAGGAGATTACTTAAAGTTTTGGCGAATTGATTTTTGTCGCCTCTTGTCAACTGATTGTATTCTTCTTCAAACATTATTTAGCTCTCCTTAATTTCTTCCTAGTAAATTGATATGAAGGCATATAATACCCAGCATAATCAATACGATCTTCAATCTTAACAGCTGCAAATGGAATTAATCCCATAAGCGATTTTAAAACACCCAAGATATACAAAACGAGTTCATCAGCGCTATTGATTGAAAATTGATTGGTAAAAAGAGTTTCTTTATCTTTCATATTGCTTTCAATATAACTGATAATCGCTTCATCAGAGTATTTATCAAGTTCCTTATCTAAAATTGCAGTAAAATTTAATGCACTTTCACTATCAAAATCAAATGTATCATCAAGTGGCATTGGTTCTATATTTTCATCAATCATGCCACGCTTAAACGGCATTGTCATTGAGCGAGAATCAACAAATCCTTGTCTAGGCAAATTTAAAGTCTCGCTTGCTTTATTTAAAGTTGGTAACTCTTCATACTTTAAAGAAGGATTATTCTTGATTTCATTAGCGAGTGTCAAAATGATTTTTTTAATCTTACCTTGAACTGTTTTGTCACTAGATGAAAGGTAATTGACTTTTCTTTGAACTGCTTCAGTATAATTAGCATTAGCTTTATCAATGTCATCAAATGCTGAAGATAATCGAGAGAATATATCGATGATTTCTTGAATAGTCTTGATAACTTCAAGAACAATTTCTTGATTTTCTCTTGTTTGGTTTTGCGGTTCAGCCTTCGCCTCTTTGACGATAAGAGAGATGATACGTTCACTCTTTAACCATTTCTTTAAAATTTGAATAGTAGGTTGAGCATATAAACCAAGAGAATCAAAAGTCTTCATAGGATGGTAATATTTCTCAGAAATATCCGTTCTATATTCATCAAAATGTTGTTTCAAAGCTTCATTTGGATCCAAAACTCCTGTCAAACGATTACCAAAGACGCAAATTTGTTGACGAAGTAAAGTAACATTCATCTCAAGATTTTCAGCATTGTTTCTTGCATTCATCAATGAACGATACATATAGTCATCTTCTTTATCATCTTCCATCTTGAGTTCAGCATATGTTTGATGAACAAGAGGTAAATAACTAGAAGTGTCACTAGTGAGGTCATCAATAAGTTTCATAAACTGAATTGAATAAGCAGGTATATAAATATATTCAACATTAGTCTTAGGATCTTTAGAGATGATAAACCAACCGCATTTACTGAGTTTTCTGATGACATAAGAAGCTTTTTCACCATTTTGGCTATCCTCTTCAGTAGCTTTGCTTTCATAAGCTACTGCTTCTTTTTCATCTTTGTCATCAAGTTTATCTAACTCAACATTAAACAACTTAAAAAATTCGTCTCCATGAGACCTGAGTGAAGCGAGATATTCGCTTCTTTTTATATCGTTTTTTCTACTTTTTAATAAATGATATAAACAAATAAGAGCATATGAATAAACCGTTTTATATTTACGGCTTAGAGGAGAAAATAATTCATCCGGAATTTTATCAAATAACTTTGCCAAAGTCGTGTCCCACCTTTAATAATCTACTATATAAATTATAATTTTAAATGACTGATAAAACAATAAAATAAATAATTATTTCTTAAAGTCCTTCGCCATATATTGTTTTAAAACCAACTTATTTAATTTTTAGAAATAACATAGCTCATTTTTATCTTATTTTGTTTATATTACCCTATGAAATTTTTATATCTCTTTACTATAAAAACTAAAATGTTATAATTTTCTTATGAAATCGACATATAAAATTTTAACCAAAGATATTTCTTTAAACAAAAAAGAGAGAATAATTGAAATTGACTTTCTCAGATGTCTACCAATTTTTGTTGTCATGCTCTACCACTTGGCATTTGATTTTTCAATGATCCCCCTTGTCACAAACAATTATTATTCTGTAATAAATAATTATCCAAATCTCAAGGAATTCATCAATTTTTGTTATCAAATCTCCCAATCATCACTGATTATTGATGTATTTGCTCCCTTAGTTGGTGGTTTATTCTTATTTATATGCGGTATTTCGACATCATTTTCAAGAAATAATCTAAGAAGAGGTCTTCTTCTCCTCTTAGGAAGTTTGGTCATAACATCTGCCACATGGATTTTAGATATCATTCTTGAAAAGACAGGGAATTCAACCGATATCTTCATCTCATTCGGAATCCTTCATATTATGGCAGTTTCAATTCTCTTCTATTCTCTTTTAGAGATATTATTCAAACTGTTTAATAAAAAAGTTCCCGCATTCTTAATATTGAGTTTAGGAATCATAATATTGATGGTAGGTATCTTCCTAAACTGTGGTATTCAATTATCAGGAAAAGAAATCATTTGGCCAAATTATTACAGCTATGGAAATCCTCTATCTCAAATCAAAGAACATTCTGCTCTTGTATTTTTTTATTCAGCCATTGGAAAAGTAGGAAACACAGTCGACTGGTGGCCGATTTTCCCCTATACTGGTGTTATATATATAGGAATAGGAATCGGAAAGATTTTATATAAAGAAAAGAAGTCAGTTGTACCATATTTGAATTTCAAAATATTAAAACCATTCAATTTCATCGGTAGACATACAATCTATTTTTATCTATTGCACCAAGTAGTTTTTGTTTTAATCTTAGCTATTGTTATGTTCTGCTTAGGTTTTAGAATATGGTAAACAACAAAGTACATAAAAAGTCTTTCTTGGAAGTAGAATAAATTATGAGGCTTTCTAATTATTGTCAAGTCTCTAATAGTGCTTAGCAAGCTAATATCATCTACTTCCATTTAATAAATTTATGTATTTTTTCTTTTGATCTTATTTTCCATAAAAATTCAAGCCTGCATCCACAATATATTTTTTCAATTTAAATTCATTTTTTATAAGATAATCTTATTATTTTTAAAAAATCGAGCAAACAAAAAGGACTGTTGTCCAACCATTTCTAGGTCATTCAACAGTCCCATTTTAATTAGATTAGTCGAGATGTGGTCCTGCTTTGACTAAAGCTTTTCCAGCATCATTAGTTTCGTATTTGTGGAAGTTCTTGATGAAACGAGAAGCTAAATCCTTAGCTTTTTCATCCCAAACCTTAGAATCAGCATAAGTATCTCTTGGATCAAGAATCTTAGTATCAACTCCCTCTAAGGAAGTTGGAACTTCGAAATCGAAATATGGAATCTTCTTAGTTGGAGCTTTTAAGATAGCACCATCTAAGATAGCATCGATGATACCACGAGTATCTTTGATAGAAATACGTTTGCCACTTCCATTCCAACCAGTGTTGACCAAATAGGCTTTAGCACCAGATTTTTCCATATGTCTGACAAGTTCTTCAGCATACTTAGTTGGGTGAAGTTCAAGGAAAGCTTGACCAAAGCAAGCAGAGAAGGTTGGAGTTGGCTCAGTGATACCGCGTTCAGTACCAGCAAGCTTTGCAGTGAAACCACTTAAGAAATAGTATTTAGTTTGTTCTGGGGTGAGGATAGAAACTGGAGGTAAAACTCCGAAGGCATCAGCAGAAAGGAAGATAACATTCTTTGCAGCTGGGCCATGAGAAATAGGTTTAACAATCTTATTGATGTGATAGATAGGATAAGAAACACGAGTATTTTCAGTGACAGATTTATCGTGGAAATCAATCTTTCCTTCATCATCAACAGTGACATTCTCTAAAAGAGCATCTCTTCTGATAGCGCCATAGATATCTGGTTCAGCATCCTTATCTAAATCGATAACCTTAGCATAGCAACCACCTTCGAGGTTGAAAACACCATTATCATCCCAACCGTGTTCATCATCACCGATCAAAAGTCTCTTTGGATCGGTAGAAAGTGTGGTCTTTCCAGTTCCGGAAAGTCCGAAGAAGACTGCGGTATTTTCACCGTTCATATCAGTGTTAGCAGAGGAGTGCATAGAAGCGATTCCTTTGAGTGGGAGGTAATAGTTCATCATTGAGAACATACCTTTCTTCATTTCGCCACCATACCAAGTGTTGAGGATGACTTGTTCATGAGATGTGATGTTGAACATGACACAAGTTTCAGAATTCAATCCGAGTTCTTTCCAATTTTCAACCTTAGCTTTAGAAGCGTTATAAACGATGAAATCAGGTTTGAAGTTTGCTTCTTCTTCAGCAGTTGGACGAATGAACATATTTCTGACAAAATGAGCTTGCCAGGCAACTTCCATGATGAATCTGACAGCCATTCTTGTATCTTTATTAGCACCGCAGAAACCATCAACGACATAAAGCTTCTTACCAGAAAGTTCTTTCTTAGCAAGATCTTTTACAGCAGCCCATGCTTCTTGGCTAGCTGGATGGTTATCATTCTTATAAGCATCACTAGTCCACCAAACTGTATCTTTGCTGTTTTCATCAACGACGATGAATTTATCCTTAGGAGAACGGCCAGTGAATTCACCAGTCATAACGTTGACTGCACCAAGTTCAGTAACCTTTCCTTTTTCATAACCTTCAAGAGTAGAATCTGTTTCTGCTTTAAAAAGTTCTTCATAAGATGGATTGTAGATAACTTCTTTAACGTCACTAATACCATACTGAGTCAAATCGATGTTTTTCATTTTAATTTGTCCTTTCATAAATATTTGACTATATAAACAAAACTGCGACAACCTCAATAATTCTTTTCTAAAGTGACTTCACCAGATGAGATATTGATGATTTCATCACCTTTAGAAACTTGTAAAGTGCCATCATCATTGATTTTTATAACCCGGCACTTCATATTTTCACCGTAATAATTAAGCAAAACTTCTTTTTGATCGAGATAAGAATTTCGAATAACTTCCTTCATAAAGGAATTATCGCCTTGAAGAAATTCTGAATATCTTTTATTAAAAATCTTAAGATAACAATCTAAGAGTTCATCTTTATCAATTTTTTTATTTGTGACTTGATATAGAGAAATAGCTTTGTTTTTGATATCATCCGGAAAGGAATTGTTATTGACATTGATTCCGATTCCGATGATAAGAGCTTTAATCTTTTCTTCGATGACACTTTCTAAAAGAATGCCAGCGCATTTTTTAGATTGAATGAGAACATCATTAGGCCATTTGATCAAACTCTCAATTCCGTATTCTTTCAATGTTTCAAATAGACATTCACCACTGAGCAAAGATAATAATGAGACATTTTTACCTACAAAATCATCTTTAAGAAGGATTGAGAAGAGAAGTGAAGAAGTATCATCTTCCCACTTCCTTCCTAATCTGCCCTTGCCGTTTGTTTGATGCAAAGCACAAGCAATGGTGAGACTTTCAAGTTTTTGATAATTGTTCTTCAAATAAGTATTAGTCGAATCAATCTCGTCAAAACGAAGTATTTTCATAATATTAACCTAATAATTGAATCAATAAACCAGCAGCAACTGCACTACCGATGACGCCAGCGACATTTGGACCCATAGCTTGCATCAATAAGAAGTTAGAAGGATCTTCTCTTTGAGCTTCTTTTTGAACGACACGAGCAGCCATAGGAACAGCAGAGACACCAGCAGCACCGATCATCGGATTGACCTTACCATGAGTTAAGTAACACATGAGTTTTCCAATCAAGACACCACCAGCAGTAGCGGTGATAAAAGCGATGATACCGAGCATGAAAATCCAAAGAGTTTGAACAGTTAAGAAAGTAGTACCTTTAGCAGTAGCACCGACTGTCAAACCTAATAAGATAGTGATGGTGTAAAGGAGAGAATTGGAGATGGTCTCTGTCAATTTTTTGACAACACCACTTTCTTTAACAAGGTTACCAAACATAAAGCAACCGATGAGTGGTGCACAACTTGGGACTAAAAGAATAGTGATGATAGTGACGATGATTGGGAAGAGAATCTTTTTAGTCTTGGAGACAGGTTTCAAATCATCCATACGGATGAGTCTTTCTTTCTTTGTAGTCAAAGCGCGAATGACTGGTGGTTGAATGAATGGAACAAGAGCCATATAAGAATAAGCGGCAATAGCGATATTTGCTAATAAATCAGGAGCTAATTTACTTGTAGTAAGAATAGCTGTTGGACCATCAGCACCACCGATGATACCGATACTTGCTGCCTGTTGAGCAGTGAAATTAGTCCAACCATTTACAGATGGGAATGGCACAAGAATGGCAAGAAGGAAGGTGACGAAGATACCGATTTGAGCAGCTGCACCGAGAATCAATGTTTTTGGATTTGAAATCAGCGGACCAAAATCAGTAGTAGCACCGATACCCATAAAGATAAGACATGGATAAATTTCATACTTGACGCCGAGATACAAAACACCTAATAAACCTGAATACCCAGAAGCAGAAGATGAATCGACATCCATAATTCCAGAGAATGGAAGATTAGATAAAAGCATACCAATACCCATAGGAATCAAAAGATATGGTTCAGCTTCTTTAAATATTGCAAGATATAGAAGCAATACGGCAATAGCAATCATAACAGCATTTGACCATCCGAATTCTATAGCTCCAAAGCCATAGAAACCAGTGCTTTCCCAAATGCCTTTCATGACCTCGCCGAAATCAGTTAATATGACATTCATAATTATCCTAAGATCACAAGTTCATCTTTAGCTTGGACCGATTGTCCTTTGCTCACTTTGATTTCAGTGACAGTGCCATCGCAATTTGCTTTGATTTCATTTTCAAGCTTCATAGCTTCCAAAATAGCGACTGTTTGACCTGCTTTTACACTATCACCAACTTTAACTTTGATATCTAAGATAGTTCCTTGCATTGGGGAGACAATACTTGTTCCATTTCCACTTGCAGGTTTAGCTTGTGGTTTTGCTTCAATAGCAGCTGGTTTAGAAGCGACTTCACCTTTGACAGTTTTGACTTCAACAGGTTCGACTTCAGTAATTCCCATGACTTTAACTTCATAGGTCTTACCATTGACTTTAATGTTATATATTCTCATGATTCACCTCATTTTTTTGATTTCTTTTTCTTATCGGCTTTTTCATCACTGATCAATTTACAAGAGATGACTTTGACATCCTCTTTTTTCTCTTTTCTATAATCTAGAGTAGCAACAAGGACGGCAGCCATGGCATCTTCATCAAGCTCTGTACCATCTTTCATCTTGACTTTTTCTTTGACATCTAAGAATTTGATTTTATTCATAGCTGTCAAAATCAAAGTGATGATGATCAAAATTGCAAAGACAATAGCGACGCAGAACAAAGATAATAAGACAGCTTGTGGAAAATCATTTGTCACATCCCAAATTGGGCTATCAGCTAATAATTTTAAAAAGCTCATAATTCAACATTATACTCCTCAGCTTCTAAGCCGTATTTGAGTTTAAGGAATTTGATAGCGACTTGATCAAACAAAGCGATAGATAAGACATCTTCATCACACTTGGCGATCTTCTTATACTTTTCTTTAAGCTTTTCAAATTCAGGTTCTAATTTATCAGCTGGACGATAAGTGATAACTTCATCATCTCCGATAATCTTATGTTGAACTTCTGGATTCACTTCAGCAGGAGCTTTTCCATATAATCCGTGAAGATAATCTTTGATCTCTTTTGGAACCATCTTATATCTTTCACCTGTTATAACATTCATGACAGCTTGAGTTCCAACCATTTGAGAAAGTGGAGTGACAAGTGGCGGATAGCCTAAATCTTTTCTGACAAGTGGTACTTCTTTTAAGACTTCTTCGTATTTATCCATAGCACCTTGTTTTTCAAGTTGACTCATAAGGTTAGAAAGCATTCCACCAGGAACTTGATATTTTAAAATGTTAGGATTGACAAGCAATGCTTTTGTCTTCAATGTTCCATTCTTCAAATATTTATCTCTGATTTTAGAGAGCTTATTGCTGGCTTCATTCAATAAATCAGCATTGAGATTTGGATCGTATTCCGTTCCTTTAAGTCCATAATTGAAGGATTCAGTACATGGTTGACTTGTACCACCAGATAATGGAGAAAGTGCAGTATCGATGATATCCACACCAGCTTCGATGGCCTTTAAATATGTCATTTGACAAATTCCGCCTGTGCAATGAGAGTGAAGTTCAATCGGTAACTTAGTTTCTGCTTTCAATTTAGAAACAAGTTCGTAAGCATCATTTGGAAGTAAGACACCTGCCATATCCTTAATACATAAGGAATCAGCACCCATCTTCTCTACTTCTTTTGCAAGAGAGACATAATAGTCAACTGTGTGAACAGGACTTGTTGTATAACTGAGTGCAATTTGGCAGTGTGCATTTGGAAAACGTGTTTTGAATTTATTGCAAGCATCAACGGCACTCTTCAAATTTCTGACGTCATTTAATGCGTCGAAAACACGGATTATATCGATACCGTTTTCAAGTGATTTTTCAACAAACTTTTCAACGATGTCATCTGGATAATGGTGGTATCCTAAAATATTTTGTCCGCGGAATAACATTTGAAGTTTAGTGTTTGGACAAGCTTTTCTAATAGCGCGAAGTCTTTCCCATGGATCTTCATCTAAGAATCTCAAACAAGAATCAAAGGTGGCGCCTCCCCATACCTCTAACGCATAGTATCCAGCTTTATCAAGAAGTGGAGCTACTTGGAGAATTTCATCAGTAGTTAAACGTGTAGCAATCAAGGATTGAGAGCCATCACGCAAGGCTGTATCAACAATTTTAACGCCCATATTTTTGTACCTTTCCGGGAAAATCCTAAATCTTCCCTTTATACTATTTTACACCACTTGACAAACGATGATATTACATTTTTTACAAAAAAAATGACTTTTTAATTTTTGCATTTTTTATGCTTTTTTATCGCTCATTTTTAATTTTTTTCTAGTTTTTTAAGCAAAAAACGACTATTTTTCTTTTTAAAAATTTTTATTTATTTTCACCTTTAAAAGTTTTATAATTTTGGTTGCATGAAACTTAGAGATTTAACCTATATCGCACTAGCAACTGCTCTCATGTGCGTACTTTCACCGCTCAGCATTCCGATAGGAATTGTTCCTATTTCCTTAGCTACTTTAGTGGTCTATTTGATTGGTTGTTTATATTCTCCACTCAAAGCAACCGTTAGTGTTATCCTCTATATATTATTAGGATTGTGCGGACTGCCAGTCTTCAGCAAATACCAAGCAGGGTTTTCAGTTTTAGCTGGTCCAACTGGTGGATTCATCTTAGGATATGTTCTTGGTGTATTTGTTCAGTCATTATTCATCACTCATTTCAAAGATAAGAAAACAGCTTATATCATCGGAATCATCTTCTCAACAATCATCATCTACGCTTTTGGTCTTATTTGGTTTATGTTTGTCACCAATGGAAAATATTCATTCCAACAAGCGATGATGAGCTGTGTCTATCCGTTCATTCCAGGAGATTTAGTAAAACTTATCATCGCAGTCTCAATTTCCTATAAATTAAGGCCGGTCACTGATCGTTTGCAAGACACTTCAAAATTTAGAAAAGCATCGTAAAAAAAGAGGTCATCGTAAGATGACCCTTTTTCATAATCTATTTTTCGCTTTTTCAAGAGAATAATTGTTGAGTTTAGCAACTAACTCCAAATCTTTCTTTTTCATTTCAACAAGTTCTTTAGAGATCATATCATGAACTATGTTAGAAACTTGAGCAGTCGATAATTCTTCATAATCCTCTTTGTATAGAGGCTTTAAGAAAGTTATTTGAACTGGATATTTTTTATAGTGATAATCTTGATTGAGAATTCTATCTGTCAAATAAATGCAAACAGGAACTATCGGGAGTTCATTTCTCATCGCAAGTTTAAAAGAACCAGCATGAAAATCTAAAAGATTGAAATCATTTTCTCTTTTTGAACGAGTGCCTTCAGGAAAGATGACATAAGACAAATCTTTTTCTTTTTCCATATTCTTCTCAACTTCTTTAAAGACCTTGAGTTCGGAACGCAAATCTTGTCTATCGATAAATTTTCCATCGATAGATTTTAAAATATTTCCGATAAATGCATATTCACTTACTTCTTTTTTTGCGATGAATGATATAGGTTTTTCAGATAGCAAGATCAAAACCGCTGGATCCATGACTGATTGATGGTTAGGAGTGTAAAAACATTGCTGAGAAAGAAGATTCTCTTTTCCTTTGACAATCGGAACAATGTGAAAGGTCTTATTGATATCTTGGATGACTTCTCTTGTATAATCATATCTTTCTTTTAAAGGAAATTTATCGATATTTTTAACATATCTTCTAAATCTGAAAGAACTAGTTAAAATGCGATATCCTTTTTGTAAACCATATCTGATATATTTTCTCATTTATCATCACCCTTCTTTTCAACAAAAGCAAAACAACCAAGAGAATTGATAATTGCCATTTTTACAAAACAATCTTGTTTTAAAACATCACCGTTCTCATTGAAGATGAGTTTGACATAATCAGAGAAAGTGTGCATAAAACTATTCTTAGTAGGATTATAGATGATATGAATCTTGACATCAGCTAAATCAAAAGTCACAAGAAGAGCGTTGTATTCTAGATTTTCAAATGACATACAAGAATTCAAACTAGCAAAGGTCTTACCAGCTCTTGTTTCGATATATTTTCTCAATTTGATGGCATCTTTGAAAAATTCGACCATTTGCTTTCTTTGCTTGACTAAGGAATAATCAAATCCGTTGATTTCATCACCAGCGTTATAGGAATTGCCACAGCCATTTTTACTCATACCTACTTCTTGACCTGCGTGGAAGAAAGGAATACCACAAGAAGTCAAAATAGCGACATCGATGAGTTTAATTCTTCTCAACATCTCTTCCTCACTATCATCGATGCAAGCTTTTGATATCTTATCGAAAAGAGTGTGGTTATCATGACATTCAACATAATTGACAGATTGAGATGCATAAGGAAAAAGAGGAGCAAATGCAATCGGTTTACAAGAGCCTAAAAGAACGTGTTTGAAACCATCGATATAATTAGTGTCTCCTAAAAGATAACCGCAAACATTTAAATCACCATCAGAGCTTTTACCTTTGACAGTATCTCTAAAACGATCGTTGAAAAATCCAAAGTCAGGCAATTTAGAAGAATTGCTGATACTAGCTTTTTCTTGTGATGATAATGCAGTCCACAAATCCCAGCCCTCACCGTATAAGATGATACCTTTTTTTACTTTATTTAAGGCATATTTGGCTTTATTCAAAGTGTCAACATCGATGATTCCCATCAAATCAAAACGGAAACCATCAACATCAAAGAAACGGACATAATGAACTAAAGAATCAATAATCAACTTTCTAGCCATGTAGATTCTTGTTTCAAAATCATTGCCACAACCAGAACCATTTGATAAGGAACCATCCAAATTTTTTCTTAAATAATAACCAGGAACTAAAACAGATAGCATATTGAATTTTGTCGAATATAAATGGTTATAAACGACATCTTGAACCACTTTAATCCCACGTTTATGGAAAGAGCCTATCATTTTTCTAAGTTCAAAAATACGCGCATATGGATCATTTGGATCAGAGGAATAACTTCCTTCTGGTGAAAAATAAGAATAAGGATCATAACCCCAATTATATGATTCAGTTGGATTATCTTCATCGACAGTTTGAAAATCCATTGTCGGAAGGATTTGGACATAATTAACACCTAATGAAGCGATGTAATTGATACCGATGTTCTCACTTGTATCAGCTGTATCACTCAAAGCTTGATATCCACCTTTATTAAGAAGATTAGTCTTGCTTGTCATATCTCTTACATCAAGTTCATAAATGATGGCTTGAGTAGGATCTTTGATATTCTCTAAATTTTCTCGATATGTCGGGATTTGGTAGACCTTAGAAGGGTCGATGACATAGCTTTGTCTTCCATTGGAAGTAGAAGAAAATGCGTATGGATCACCCACTTCAGTTGTGGCATTGAAATTAGTCACAGAATAGGTATATTTAGCTCTATCAAAATCACCTTTTAATGTGATGCTATAAACTCCGTTTTCAAGATTTTGTCTCATCGGAAAAACATACATTCTTCCATTTTCTTTTTGAATGTTCAAAAGAACTCTCGTAGCAAAAGGAGCAAATACTTTAAAAGTAGTTTTCTCCTTTGAATAGATAGCACCTAATAGTCCATCATATTTAAATTTGTTTTCAAATTCATCTGTCTGAGCGATATAAGAGAAATCAATAGCAAAGAAATAATTATCTTTGGTGGCTATTTCATAATTGTGGCCAGGTTGATAGTCGATATCAGCCTCTTTGATTGTCAAAATATTTGAAGAAGTACTTTCAGTAACATTGAACGACATCAATTTCTTGATATATTTTCCATCGATATATAATCGGAATTCTTTATTGGAAGCAAGATAAAAATCTTTGCTTGCAAGGATGTTAATTGTATCTTTATCGATTGCTTTTACATAAATCGGATTCTTCTTATCCATACAAACACCTCAATCTTTTTTAAATAAATAATAAGCAGCTTTTGGGAAATGATTCATCTTGCTTAAGAAATTTCTATAAGTGTTGAAACTCAATTTCAATATAGAAGAAATCAAACCAGTATAAGCAAGATTATTAGCGTAGATACGAGCAAATTCATCAAGAGAAGTGTTGCTCATGCTGAGTTTTTCTAAATTCTTAGCATAATAATTATCAATGAATGCTTTGAATTCATTAGCAGTCAATCTCTTCTCAAGTCTTGATGTATAATCAGTCAAAAAACGAATCAATTCACTAGACCCGATAGTCTTAAAGGTCAAGATAATACAGGTATCTTCGCCAGCTTGTTCAAGTTTAGCGTCGATAAGTCTTGATTGAACATTGTTAAGTCCTTCTAAGAAAGTCAAGTTTTCACTGAATAAGGATGGTATCAATATCTCATAAAATTCAAATAAGAGCTGACCGTATGATTCATATAATTCTTGTCTTTTGGGAAACTTGATGCCAAACGATAAGTAATTAGAATCACTTTCAATTCCTTTTTCACTATATGGTTTATTGACTCTATCATAAACTTCATTCTCTTTTACTTTGCTGACATCAAGCTTGATTCTTTGCGGGACTTTTAATTCTTCAATCTTCTTAGAAACATCTTCAACAGACATATTTCCTGAGATGAAAAGCGTCATCTCATTACCAGAAGCAAATTTCTTAATGTAGTTTTTAATTGTCGAACTGTGAATCAAATTGACATCGTTAAACGTTGGTTGAATACCTCTTTTGATGAGTGAAGATACATAGAGATTATCAAGCAATCCTTTTTCAACTTGATGAAGAGGATCACACTCATATGATAAAAGAACTTCTTTATTTTCTTTTTTCAATGTATCAATATCATTTTCATCAAATTCATGTTTTAAAAAGACATTTAACAATTCTTGAGTAGGTTTAAAAATGTCATTTAAAGTTTCTAATTTGAACAAAGTGTATGAGTATTCAAGTTTAGAAGTAGCAAGGGTCTTCATATCCAAGAACTTACTCTTTCTTTTTTCGTTCAAAACAAGATGTTGCAACACATAAGCACTTGCATAAGGAGTCTTAACTTTATTTATATATTCTTCGTGTTGATAAGAACCACTTGGAATATATAGAATTGCAGTGTTCAATTTTCCATTTCTAGGAAGAAAGATAACATTAAGTCCATCATCTAATTTTTGCTGATAAAAAGGAGCATCGAATCTTCCATATTCAGTTTTAATCATGTACTAATTCTCCTTTATCATGGATGCATTTAAAAACGTTGACAGATTTGAATTCTTTAGCTTTTGAATCGAATTCATCTAAGCTGAATTCAGAGCTAGAATTGAAAAGTTTATCTTCTTGAAGATGGAAGTCATCCAACAATTCTTTTCTGTGAATAGATTGAACAAAATTGCCGGATAATTGAATATTTTCAATCTCCAATTGTGAAAGGCTATAAGAATAATATTCACTTATTTTAGCTAACCAATGAGGAGTTAAAATATCGCTGAAAAGAGGTTTGATCATACTCCATTTTCCAATCGGAATGACAATAGACATAATAGCTCTTATATTGCTGATAAAATCAAATTTTACCGAGACTTTGACATGATATTCTTCATCGATTCTCTTTGTAAAATAACGACCAAAAGCATTCAAAACGCATTTTGTAAGTTCATAATCTTTCAAGGTTTTGATCTTTGAAAATTCAAAGATTTGAGAATATACATCATTGATGAATGTCTGTCCATATAAATCTTTATTATTGATTGTAAACGAGAAAGGAAGTCCTTCAAAATCCTTTTCAAAAGGAATCAAGGTTTCAAGAATGCTATCTTTTTCTTTTCTTCCGATATAAATATATTCTCCTACTTTAGATTTTTTGATGACATCAAAAGCTTTTTTCAAATCATCGATTGTCATCGAAGAGATGAGATTGAAATTGACTATCGGTCTTGAATAAGAGACTTCCAATTCGGAAAGAGAAAATGAATAAGTATCTTTGAAAAGATTTTGTTGGTATTCTTTGACATTATCTTTAGCTAAAGCTAACGATTTTTCATCGCATTCAAAAGGATTTTTGAAGACATTATCAAAGATTTTCAATGCTGATTTGTATGGATTTTTAAGAATATAAAGCAAACCATTAGCTTGAGATTGACTAAGTGTCGCTTTCAATAGGTAGCCAGAAGCAAAATTATAGCCTTCATATCGAATTCTTCCTCCAGCGAGAGAGGAAACAGGATTTTTAGATACTAATTGTTGTTGATTTAAAAGTTCAACTAATAGCATCAATTTATCAGCGGAGATATCTTCTTTGTTGAGATAGATTCTTTTGATGATTGCTCGCGCTGAGAATTCATCGGTGAATAAATAATTGTTGATCATTTTAATCTCCCATCTTCTTTCTTATAACTACTACATTCTTGCCTCCTGGAGCCGATTTGATGATTCCTAGATTTTTCAATCTTGTAATCATTTGATCAGCTTTCGAAGCACTCAATGAAGCAAAATTCATAATATGAGAACGAGAACAGATTCCTGTACACATGACATATTCTTTAACATCATCGAATATCTGATCCAATGTCTTGATTGTCTCGCTATCTTCGGTCTCATTTTCAACTTGTAAATCGATGAAATCTTTGTTGTAATTAGGATCACCAGCCTCTTCTCTTACATAATCTAAGACTTTATCCATCTCTTCATCGGAGATATAAGGGCTTTGACATCTAAGAAGCGAACGCTTACCAGGACACTTGAATAACAAATCACCTTTTCCGACAAGTGTTTCACAGCCATTTTCATCAAGGATAACTCTAGAATCTACTTGTGAAGAACAAGAAAGACCGACTCTACAAATGATATTGGCTTTGATGAGCATCGGAAGAGCTTCTTTGCTAGGACGTTGAGTTGCGATACACAAATATATACCAGCAGCTCTTGATTTTTGAGTCAAACGTTGAACAGATTCTTCGATCATATCTCCGCCCGTATTCATCAAATCAGCGAATTCATCGATAAAGACTGCGATATCAGGGAGTTCTTCCATCATCGGATTATCAAGTTGTTTTTTTCGATATTCAGAAATCTTAACAACATTGTATTCTCTTAAAAGAGAGTATCTTCTTTCCATTTCATCGACAAGCTTTTTCAAGGCAACAACAGCAGAATCAGTATCTTGAATGACTGGACAAAGAAGATGCGGTTCCATATTGTATTTTGCAAATTCAACTTGTTTTGGATCGATCAACATCAATTTCAATTGGCTTGGATAATTGCGCATGATGAGAGTCATAATCATACAATTGACAAGAACAGATTTACCAGATCCTGTAGTACCTGCAACTAATAAGTGTGGCATTTCATTTAAAGGATAGGTGATGATATTTCCAGAGATATCTTTTCCGATTGGAAGAAGAAGGTTGTTCTTGGTATCTTTTTCAATCTCTTGGAAGACAGATTTGAAGCTGACAGGCATCTGTTTTGCGTTTCCAAGTTCGACACCAGAAGTGGATTTACCTTCGACAACTGTTTGAATACGAACTGACTGATCACCGTTTAATGCTCTTTGAAGTTCACTTAATAAGCTTTCAATCTTATCAGCTTTGACACCTGGTTCTGTTTGAATGTTAAATCTAGTGACAGAAGCACCGATTGTGAAAGAAACCGCCTTAGCTGGGAAGTGGAAATCTTGGAAGACACGATTGATGACTTCAGCTTTTACCAAAGCAGCTTGTTTGTTCTCTTCTAATTTATCACCGCTATCTTGTTCTTCTAATAAGTCATCATTTGGAAGATTGTAAGAATAAACTCTAGGTTTATCAGAAACATATTTCATAACGGAAGATAATCTTGCTTGTTTTTCTTGTTCTTTGAGAGATTTTTTCGTGTTTTCTTTTCTTTCTTTCATCTCAAAGAAAAGTCTTTCAATTCTTTCTTCATCGGTTTCTTCAAATTCCATCTCATCATCATCACTTTGAATCACTTCATCATCAGAATTTGAATAATCGATGTTAATTTCATTTTGAACAGGTTCTGATTTTACGATATTTTTAACATTTTCAGCCTGTCTTTCGAGCGGATTGAAATCTGGTTTTTGTGTTTTGATTTCAACAGGTTTTGGTTCAACAATTGGTTTAACTATTTCAACTGGTTTTTCTTCATCAATTTTCTTGACTAACTTGATATCATCAATCGTAAGTGGTTTTGTTTCTTCTTCAACCTTTTCAACTTTCTTATTGGAAGTATAACTATTGGTTTTAAAGAATCCTTGTCTTGATAAATTGACATCATCGACAACATCTTTTTCAACTAACGGATTGACATTAGAATTCAAAGTGCTCTTCTTATATTCTTCAATTTCATCAACTTTTGGTTTTGGCTCTTCTTCAATTTTATTGTATTGATTGAAGGAATTTCCATATCGAGACGAAGAGAATTCAGCTTGAATTGATGTTTTTTTCACTTCTTCAGTCACAACTGGATTATTATCACGTATTTCGATATTATCGAAGATTTGATTATCATTTCTGACAACTGGTTTTATACTAGCTTTTCCTTTTTTATTAGGAGAATCATATTCAACTTTTGTGAGTTTTCTATTTTTAACTCCTTGAACAAGAATGGAGATTGGCTGATATAAGAAGAATAAAACTCCAATAAAAAGAAGTAAGGAATAAAAAGTACAAGTTAAAGTACTACCCCATAAAGATGCTAAGAGTGAATAGCAAACAAGTCCGATGATACCACCGCCTAAATTACCTAAGCATGAAAAATCATCGACGACAAATGGATATCTTGAAAATGAGAACATTTGATTTTTAAAAACAGATGTAGATTCAGTAAATTTCATTGTCGAATTAGAATCAAAAATGTTTTTAGAACCGAGTGATAACATTGAAAGAAGCAATAAAATAAATCCAACGATATAAAACACTACATTTTTCTTAAAGGATATATGATTGCAAAACACTAAAAGCAAACCTATCAAAATGATGATAGATAAAATAAATGGATAAAAGATTCCAAATAAAAAACTAAAACTATAAGTTATAAACTGACCGAGAATTGTAAAATTAGAAATTCCAACAACAGCTAAGCATATGATTAAGACCCCGATAAGCAATCTCAAATATCTTTTATTAGTCCATTTTTCTTTTGATAAATTTTCTTTTTCCATACAAAAAGCCCAATCCTTAAATACATTTAAAATTATAACATAGAAAAGCTTATAAATTCTCTTTTTATGCCTAAAAATAAGCCTTTTTATCAAATTGAAATCCATTTTGAAAAATTGTGATAAATAGGAAGTTTTTTACCCATATTGTAAAAGTAAAAAAAGAGATGAATCAATGTCATAAACTTCTTTATCATCATTGAAAAATAACCTTTTCTGTAGTAAAATTTTTTTACCTTTAGGAGGTTATTATGGATATATTTACAGATTTAGAAACTAGAGGATTATTAGATAATTTTTCAGATCACGATAAGATTGTAGAATTACTTTCTACTCCACATACCATTTATTGTGGGTTTGATCCATCTGCTAAGTCAATGCAGCTTGGAAACTTCATTATGATCAGAACTCTTCAAAGACTTCAAAAAGCAGGGCATAGAATCATCGCAGTTTTAGGTGGTGCAACAGGTATGATTGGTGATCCTTCTGGAAAGAAGTCTGAAAGAAAATTCTTATCAAAAGACCAAATTTTAGAAAATGCTGAAGCCATTAAAAATCAATTATCACTATATTTAGACACTACTGATCCAAAGAAGGGAATAATTGTCAACAACTATGACTGGTGGTCAAAGATCGATGTCATCTCTTTCTTAAGAGATTACGGAAAAAATTTCCAAATCGGTTACATGCTTTCAAAAGATATCGTCAAAAGCCGTCTTGAAGTTGGTATTTCCTATGCTGAATTCTCATATATGATTCTTCAATCCGGTGACTTTGCTCACTTATATGAAACCGAAGGTTGCAACATTCAAATCGGTGGTGGTGACCAATGGGGTAATTTGACATCTGCTTTAGATTTTGTCAGAAGAAAAGATGGAAGTGATGTCCCATGTGAAGTCTTCACTTTCAAATTGATCACTGATTCTCAAGGAAGAAAATTTGGAAAATCTGAATCTGGTGCTTTATATTTAGATCCAACAATGACCTCTCCATATCACATCTATCAATACTTTATGAATGTCTCAGATGCTGATGTCTTGCGTTATTTATATATCTTCGATATGAGAGATATCGCTGAAATCAATGCTATCTATAAAGAACATATGGAAAATCCAGGACTTAGAAAAGGTCAAAAAGAATTAGCCAAAGTCATTGTCACTGCACTTCATGGAGAAAGTGTCGCTAATAAATGTGAAAAGATGTCTGTCGCCTTATTCCAAGATGATTTCAAAGGACTTGAAGCCGATGATTTAAAGGCTTTGACTGATGGATTATTCGTATTAGAAGCAAGTGAAGATATGCCAATACTTGATGCTCTTGTCAATTTAAAACTTGCAAATTCTAAGCGTGAAGCAAGAGAATTTGTCCAAGCAGGAGCCGTTAAAGTCAATGGTGAGAAAGTAACTGCAGATAAAGTAGTTTCTGCTACTGATTCCTTAAATGGCGGTTATGTCTTCATCAAACGCGGAAAGAAATTATACGCTGTAATCAAATACTGATTTGAAAATTGGTTGCTACATAGGTAGCAACCATATTTTTATATGTTCGAATTTAAGAAATTGATGATTTCTTTTGCAACTTCATCTTGATATAAATATATTGACTTTTTATTTAAAGAATCGATGAATTCTTTTTCAGTCTCATCTTTTTTAACTCCAAATTTGATATCTTTATATTCTTTGACACATTCGACATAAGCTTTTGAAGAAGCTTCTTCAATCAAAGAATTATGTAGTCCTTTTTCACTGATAACAACTTTGACATTCTTATAAGGATGAGATATGAAATACTCAGCTGCAGAAGTATCAAAAGTAACCATCGGATCATCTTTTGCTTGCAGAAGAAGGACTTTAGTCATCTTGTTCTTTTTAACACCTCTTGTGACATTGATTCTCATTCTTCTTGGAAGAAGGAAAAATCCTAAAAATGAAAGGAATGGTCTATAAATTTTATAAGTTTTCTTAGCGATATTTTTAATCAAGACTTTACCGGCTGATAGTTGTGAATACGGAGCACTTCTTGCGATTACACCTTTGAGTTCTGGATAATTTCTCATCGCACCTAAGACAGAAAATCCACCCCAACTGTGTCCGTATAAAAACATCGGAAGTCCTTCATTTAAATTATTAGCTTTGACAGCTTCTAAGACATTTTCAAGAACATAGACACCATGTCCTAAAGCTTCAATAGAATCGCCTTGAGATAATCCACATCCATAATTATCAAAAGCTAAGACTTTATATCCATTCTCACAAAGAAGAGCGATATCAATCATGTATTGAACATGAGTTCCAAACATTCCATGAGACAAAACGATAAAGCCTTTGAATTTATCTTGGAATTTCTTTTGATAGATGTATCCGTTTATCTCTCTGACATAATAATATGTTTTGAAAGGTTTTCTATCCAATGT
>CAVEQA010000001.1:0-26035 GCA_963617725.1 Paludibacteraceae bacterium | reverse complement strand
CAATGTATCTTCATAATCCTCATATGTCAAATAACACGGATTATCAGGATCGTTTGTTCTATCACCGAATAATTTGTTATTGAAGATAGCTAAAATGATCAATCCGGAAATCAAATATAATAGAAATAAACCGACAATGATGCTTACAATAATTATAAATATACCCATATGTAAATTTCCCTAGCAATAATTATAAAATAAAAGTATAAAGTTGTGCAGTTTTTTCTTTTTAACAATTGAAATTTTTATAGTTCCTAAATCAACTTTTTAAATATTTTTAGCACTCTTCACTTGAAAGTGCTAATTTTTAGACTATAATATAATTGTCTCGAAAGGAGAACGCATATGAATAACGAACAAAAATATACAACAAAAGTGATTGAAAGTATCAATAAAGCAAGTGAACTCACTAAAGATAATCATTTATCTCAAGTTGATGTTCCTGAATTATTGAGAGCATTATTCGATCAAGATAATTCCTTATATGTCAATATTTTAAAAAGGATTGATGTTGATTCAAAGCTTGTCTCACAAGAGATTGATAATGCGATTTCTCATTGTGTAAAAACAACAAGCAATGAGGACCCATCTACATCATCTGATTTGAATAATATTCTCTATAATGCAACAAAATATGAAAAAGAATTCTCAGATGAATATATGTCTGTTGAACATCTTTTATTAGCTCAATTTGATGTTAAACACTCACTTGTTTTGAAATTGAAGAATATAGAAAATTATACTAAAGAGAATTTCTTAAAAGCAATCAAAGCCATCAGAGGAAACACTCATGTTACAAGTGATAATCCTGAAGCTCAATATGAAGCTTTGAAGAAATACGGAAGAGATTTAGTCTCTGATGTCGCATCAGGAAAGATAGATCCTGTCATCGGAAGAGATAATGAAATCAGAAGAATAATGGAAATTCTTTCTAGAAAGAGCAAGAATAACCCAGTTTTAATCGGTGATCCTGGTGTTGGTAAAACTGCAGTAGTCGAAGGCTTAGCTTGGAGAATTTTTAAAGGTGATGTTCCAGAAACATTGAAAGACAAAACGATTTTCGAACTCAATGTCGGAAGTTTGATAGCCGGTGCTAAATATCGTGGTGAATTCGAAGAAAGGCTTAAAGCTGTCATGAATGAAGTCAGTCAAAGCGATGGAAAAATCATCTTATTCATCGATGAAATTCACACCCTCATCGGAGCTGGTGCTGGTGGCGATTCTTCTCTTGATGCTGCAAATATCTTAAAACCACTTTTAGCAAGAGGTGAACTCCATTGCATCGGTGCTACAACCTTAAACGAATATCGTAAATATATCGAAAAGGATCCTGCCTTTGCAAGAAGAATGCAAAAAGTCATGATCGATGAACCGACAGTTGATGATTCCATCGCTATTTTAAGAGGTATCAAAGACCGTTATGAACAACATCACGGTGTTGAAATCTCCGATGATGCTATCATTCAAGCTGTCACTCTTTCAAAAAGATATATCACTGATAGATTCTTACCAGACAAAGCTATCGATTTGATTGATGAAGCGTGTGCAAAGGTGAGAATGCAAATCGATACTATGCCAGATGAACTTGATGAACTCAATAGAAAATTGATGCAGCTTCAAATTGAAAAGGTCTCTTTGAAAAATGATGATTCTGAAAATGCCATTTCTAGAAGAGAACAAATGGAAAAAGATATCGCAGAATTGACAGAGAAGAAAAATGAGTTGACTGCTAAATGGAAAGCTGAAAAAGGTGAAGCTGAAAAACAAAAGAATATCAAGAAACAACTTGATACTGCAAAATTGAATTTAGAAAAAGCAATGCAAGAAGCTGATTACTTGACTGCTGCTAAGATTCAAAACAATGATATTCCAGATTTAACCAAGAAATTAAAAGCAGCCTTAGATTCAACAAAATCCTCAACGATGTTATCTGATTCTGTCACTGATGAAACAGTCGCTGAAGTTGTCTCTTCTTGGACCGGAATTCCAGTCAGTAAACTTACTAAAACTGAATCTCAAAAGATGCTCGGATTGAAGAAAGAATTGGAAAAGAGAGTCATCGGACAAGATGAAGCACTATCTCAAATCAGCGATAGCATCTTAAGAAGCAGAGCTGGATTATCAGATTCAAATCGTCCGATTGGTTCTTTCTTATTCTTAGGTCCGACTGGTGTTGGTAAAACTGAAGTCGCCAAAGCATTAGCTGAACAATTATTTGATAGTGAAAGACAGATTGTCAGAATCGATATGTCTGAATACATGGAAAAATATTCAGTTTCTAGATTAGTCGGTGCTGCTCCTGGTTATGTCGGATATGAAGAAGGTGGTCAACTCACCGAAGCTGTCAGAAGAAAGCCGTATAGCATCGTGCTCTTTGATGAAATCGAAAAAGCTCATCCCGATGTCTTCAATATTCTTCTTCAAGTGCTCGATGATGGTCGTTTAACTGATGGTCAAGGAAGAACTGTCGATTTCACAAACACCATCATCATCATGACTAGCAACTTAGGTAGCGAATATCTCTTAGAAGGAAATAATGAATCCTCTAGAGAGAAAGTCACAGAACTTTTGAAGAAGAGTTTCAAACCTGAATTTTTAAATAGAATCGATGAGATTGTCATGTTCAATTCTTTAGGCGAAGAAGTTGTCGATAAGATCGTAATTAAATTCCTCAATCAATTGAAGAATAGATTGAAAGAGAAAGATATCGACTTAGAATTCGATGATAAAGCTATCAAATTTATCCATAAGAATGCTTATGATCCTATCTATGGTGCAAGACCGATTAGAAGATATGTTCAAAATCATGTTGAAACCCCAATCTCAATTGCAATCGTCTCAAACGCCATCTCTAAAAAGATATCAATCACTTCCGATTATAATGCACTTATTTTCTCCGGTGATGATGATAATAAGCCATTGACTAAAGATGTTTTAACAATTTAATAAGTTCTTAAAAAGTGGTGCCATTAGACACCACTTTTTTCTTGTTTATCATCACATTTACAAAACGAATAAAACGGACACTTATCACAACTTGGTTTTCGGCTTAGACATATATTTCTCCCAAATAATATGAATTGACGATGCAATTCGATAAGATGATAGTCTTTGTATATCTTTTCTAATTTTTTCTCGCATTCATCAGGTGTGGTTCCTTTTTTAACTAGTCCAAGTCTTGTAGAAACTCTCATCACATGGGTGTCAACGGGAAAATATGGATAGTCGTATAATTCACCTAAAAATACTCCGCTTGTTTTATATCCAACACCTTTTAATTCGCACAATTTCTCTCTATCTTTAGGAACTATACTACCATATTTTTCTTTTATGATTTTAGCAGTATCTAATAGATAATTAGTTTTTGATTTAGCGAGTCCAACCGGTTTTATTATCTCATATATATCGTTATATTTTGCTTCTATAAATGAATCTAATGTCTTGTATTTTTCAAAAAGAATTGCTGTTGCTTTATTGACAGATTCATCAGTTGCTTGAGCAGATAAGATGATTGCAAATAGCAGTTCGTAATCCTTAGTATAATTTAAAAATGTTTTAGTATTTGGATAGAGTTTCTTTAAAACCTCAGGAATCAAATAGATATTTTCACTTTCCATTATTAGCCCAGTTATTGCTGAGTAAGATACTCTTTATCTCTTCATCTCTGGATTTTTCATCGCTGTGATCAAAGGTTGAAGTTCCTAAAGTTTTTCTCTCTTTACTTGTCATCATTGTCAAGATGAGTTTATCGGCTTGTTTAAATGAGATGATACCAGATTTAGATATCGATTGGTGACAAGCTTCTCTGATCATTCCTTCATCTGCTCCTTGTCTTATCCAGGTCGAAATTCTATCTCTTTCAGTCGGAGAGAAGGTTCTTCCATTCAATTGTTCTAAATCATTGATAAGTGATGATGTATCATTGGAATCATCAGCTACGACTTGTTTATCTTTTAAAATCGCATCCTTTAAAACATCGTTGAACAGTTTCTCTTTAAATCCATCCAAGGTCATTTGAATGTTCGTCGAGTCATCCTTCATCACGATGATTTTCTTTTGAAATAACTTCGTTAGTGAGGAATCTATATCATCTTTTTTTGCAGACATATAATTGGATAAAATATCGTAGGTCAAGATGAGATCATTTTGAATTTTTAAAAGATTATCGCTGACAAAAATGACCATAACATCGAGTTCGTTTAAGCCATACGATGTGTATTTTTTTATCAATATGTTCTTCCAATCTAAATCATTTGCATTAATATCCATAATCACACCTTTCTTTGATCATCAAATATAAAATTTAACGATAACTCATTTATAAGATTTTTACTTAAATTATCAGGAATCTTTTTAAGTTCTTCCTTTATTTTTTGAGGGTTTAAACGCTTCAGCAATTCAAGATTATTCTTCGTAAATGAAATTATCTCATCATCGATTTTAAAGTCTAATTCATAGGCAAATCGATAAGCACGAATCATTCTTAACGGGTCTTCTTTTAGTCTAGTCGAACAATCTCCAATCATCCTGATAATCTTATTTTGAATGTCATCTAATCCCCTATTAGATGGGTCGATGATATCAAGAGAGGTTGAGACATATAAAGCGTTGACTGTGAAATCACGTCTTTTATAGTCTTCATAAATTTCAGAGATGAACTCGATATCTTTTGGATGCCTATAGTCAAGATACTGTCTTTCTTTTCGACAGCTTGCAATAGTGATCTTAAATCCTTCATCTTTAAATGATGTCGTTCCATATTGTTTGAAATATAGAGCATCAGGAAATAAAGAATGAATGATACTAGGACTGACAGTCGTTGCGATATCGATATCAAGGCTCTTTTTATTCAAGAGCGTATCTCTAACTATCCCTCCGACCAAATACGAAGTATTTTCACCGATAAGTGAAGAAATCTTGAGGAATTCTTTTAAAACATCAATGTTTAAATTCAATCTCATTTAAAAAACCCACCATAATTATAATATGATGGGTCTTTTTTTCAAAACCTATTCTTTCTCGTTGACGAGATCTTTTAAGGTTTTGGAAGGTTTGAATTTTACAGCTTTAGAGGCAGGAATTGTGATTTTTTGTGTTGCATCAGATGGATTAACACCTTGTCTTTCAGGACGATCAGCAACAGAGAAAGTACCAAATCCAGCAATCTTAACGGCATCGACAGACTCATCAAGTAATGCTTTGGCAATTTCTTCAAAGATGAGTTCTACATCTGCGAGAGCTTCACCCTTTGGTAATCTACCGCCTTTTGCTAAAGCTTCAGCTAAATCGACTTTGGTAATAACTTGTTTTTCTTCCATAATATTACCTTCCTTTCAAGTAAAATATATCAAAGCTTTAATTAAAATGCAAGAATTTCTTTTAAGCAACTTAATTTTTTTAACGTGTATCTTTATTCGATTTAAGCCGATAACATTGTATTTTTTTGAATTTTAATCAAATTTTAATGAGTCTGGTTGTCTTTCTATAATCTCAATTAAAACAATTTAACAAACTAAAGAAATACTACTTAATCCTGTTTTTACAATCAAAAAATACAGCTTCTATGTAATTTTTACATAAAAAGCTGTATGAATCATCTTATTTTTCGTCTGGCATCAAATTTCTTTTACCGCGAACGATGAATTTGATCGGACAATCAGTGAAGCCAAAGCTTTCACGGATGGTGTTTTCAAGATATCTTTGGTAAGAAAAATGGAAATAATTCGGATTGTTACAAAAACAGATGAAAGTTGGTGGAACATCATCGGTTTGAGTGCAATAAGAAATTCTAAGTCTTCCACCGTTAAAATCAGGTGCTTCATTATCCATTTGAGCTTTCAATAAGACAGAATTCAAAAGATTTGAAGGAACTTTCTTGTGGATGGATTCATTTACTTTATCTAAAGCTTGGAAAATGCGGTGAACATTAGTACCAGTCAGAGCTGAACAAAAGACAACTGGAGCATAGAATAAATGTTTCATATTCTCTCTCAATAGTTTTTCAAAGTTTCTTTGATCATCTTGACCGTGAGAATGTAAATCCCACTTATTGACAACGATGATGACTGGTTTTGATTCATCGACAGCTAAAGAGGTATTGTGAATATCTTGTGCGACAAGTCCTTCGCTAGCATCGATGACGACTAAGATGATATCTGCTCTTTTACAAGCATCACTAGCTCTAATAAGAGCATATTTATCCAAATCCATCGAGATTTTACCAGCTCTTTTAACACCAGCAGTATCAATCATGACATAGTTCTTTCCATCTCTTGTGAATGGAATATCGACACTATCTCTAGTAGTTCCTGAGACATCAGATACGATGACACGGTCATTTCCTAAGATCTTATTGGCTAAGGATGATTTGCCGACATTCGGTCTTCCTAAGAAAGCAAAGGTCAAAGATCCTTCATAAGGATTCTTTTTCTTCACCGGAAGCATCTGAATGGTTGTATCTAATAAATCACCAAGACCCAAGCCGTGTTCGCTAGAAATCGGATATAAACGATTGAATCCTAATGAAAGATATTCATAGGCTTGTCCGACAAGAGTAGAATCATCGATTTTATTGACAACTAACAAAACCTTATCTTTATAGGCGTAGAGTTTTTTAGCGACTAAACGATCGGAATTATCGATGTCTTTTCTGCCATCGACAACAAAATATATGACATCAGCTTCTCTTAAAGCGATATCAACTTGGAGTTGAACTTCCTTTTGAAAAGGAATATTTTCGCCGGTCACACCACCAGTATCGATGATGGTGAATTCTTTATCTAACCAGTGACCTGTTCCATAATTGCGGTCACGAGTAATTCCGAATTGTTTACCGGTGATTTCTTTATGAGAGTCGGTCAAACGGTTGAACAAAGTAGATTTTCCACTGCTCGGGGATCCGACTAAACAAACTGTTCCTCTAGTTTCCATGTATATCACCTACCTTTTCTTTGAACAATCTCAAGATTTCGTTGACTTCTTCTTCGATAGTCATATCGGAAGTATCTAATAAAATAGCATCATCGGCTTGTCTAAGAGGAGAATTTTCACGATGAGAATCGATATAATCTCTTCTTTCGATATCTTTTTTGATTTCTTCCAAATCGGATTTAATTCCTCTTTGAATATTCTCAAGATATCTTCTTTCAGCTCTAGCTTCAACGCTAGCCACTTGATATATTTTTAAATCAGCATTCTTTAAAACTACAGTGCCAATATCTCTTCCATCCATACAGACAGAATCTTTTAAACTCATCTTTTGTTGAATTCTCACGCATTCCTCTCTCACTTCTTTATGAGCGCATGCGAAGGAAACATTGTTAGAAATATCAGTCTCTCTGACTCTATCTGTAACATCAACTCCGTTTAAATAGACATGTCCATCTCTATCTTCTTCAACTTTAAAAGTTTTAAGGGCGATAAGAGCGTCACTTGAGCTTTTACAATCAAGATCAAGATTTAACATATGCAATGTAAAGGCGCGGTACATAGCACCGGTATCGACATAAAGAAAGCCTAATTTTTTGCTCACCAATTTAGCAGCCGTCGATTTTCCACTGGCTGCAGGACCATCAATAGCTATTGAATAACATCTCATATGCAATCTCCTATCTTATGAGTAATACAACTATCAACACAATAAAGACTAAAAGAATAACTCCGCAAATAACCCATGTTATTATATTAAGCAACTTTCCATTTTTATGTGTTTTTTTCTTAAATTCCTTCTTTGCTTGTTGTTTTTGGCTTTGACTTTCAATAGCGATCTGCTCATCTATCAATTCATCGATGCTCATCGAAAGCGTATTTTTCTTGATGCCATTAATCTTCATCTCTTCTTTTGATTTCTTTACAGTTTCATTATCGACATCAGAAATACTATCGAGATTTTTCTTCTCTTCTAATCTCTTCTTCTTTCTTTCTTCAAAAGAATAATCTTCCATGGCAGCGATTTGTTTTCTCAAATTTTCATATAGAATTACACGACTTTTTTCAGACATTATGCACCTCTATTATTATTATAAACGAGGTCTTCATTTATTGAAACTCTAAAATCATTTTTTGCTCATCAAAAAAGAAAAATATATTGAATAAAAAAATCTTGTACGATAAAATATACTTCGTGTCGCCGTCATAGCTTAGTCGGTAGAGCAATCGATTCGTAATCGATAGGTCGGAAGTTCAAATCTTCTTGGCGGCACCATTAATGTATTCAATTCAAAGGGGAGAAGTCAATTGGCTTCTCCCCTATTTTTATATTCGATAATTAGTCAACGAAACTAACAATAGCCATAGGAGCATTGTCACCAAGTCTATTGTCTAATTTGAGAACTCTGGTGTAACCACCATTTCTCTCACGATATTTTGGACCATAAACATCGAAAAGCTTTTGTAAAGCATTTTTGCCGGTCTTTTCATCGACAAAACCTTCTTCACGAACGAACTTGGCAGCTAATCTACGGCTGGCAAGATCACCTTTCTTTGCATAGGTAACAAGACGGTCAGCCTTGCTTGAAACACGCTTAGCAGTTGCTAAAGTGACTTCAACTTTACCGGAGATGATAAGTTGAGAAACGACATTTCTCAACATGTTCTTTTCTTTATCAGATGTATATCCTGCTTTGAAGCGGACACCACCTTTTCCGTGGACGTTCTTTCTACCGATAGTACTCATCCTAGTTTACCTCTCTATCATTTAACATCATCACTTTGCAAACGAAGTCCCATTTTATCGAGTTTGTCGATAATTTCTTTATAGGATTTCTTTCCAAGGTTACGAACTGTCATAAGTTCGCTTTCCTTCATATTGCAAAGATCTTGAACGGTCTTAAGACCGTTTCTCTTTAAGCAGTTGTAGGAACGGACAGAAAGATCAAGTTCCTCAAGATTGAGGGCGTTGTATTTATTTTCTGTCTTCTGCTGGCTAACGGCCATAACTGTGGCGTCTTTGACTGCTTCATTGAGATTTTCAAATAATTTGAAATGTTCATCAAGAATCTTTGCAGCCATAGCAACAGCGTCGCTAGCATTCATTGAACCATCAGTATTGACGGTGATGATCAATTTTTCATAATTGGCATCATGTCCGACACGTGTTGGCTCGATCTTTAATTCGACTTTTTCAATTGGAGAATAATTGCTATCAACAGCAATAAATCCAATTGGCCAAGAAGAGTCTTTATTATCTTCGGCAGTGACAAAACCTCTACCCTTATGAGCGTGAAGTGTAATCTTGATATGTCCGCCAGTAACTGTATGGCAGATTGGCAAATCTTTGTTTACAACTTCGACACCACCTGGGCAAAGAATATCAGCACCAGTAACTTCTTTATCACCTTTATTAACTTCAAGTTTTAAAGTGTAATCCGCAGAATCATCTTCACTAATGTCTTTTAAAACAAGTTTTTTGATTTGAAGAACAATTTGGGTAAGATCTTCAACCACACCTGGAAGTGGAGTGTACTCATGACGGGCATTTTCAACTTCGATTGCGTAGACAGCAAGACCTTGCAATGAAGAGAGAAGAACACGTCTCAATGCGTTACCGACAGTAACGCCGAAACCCTTTTCAAGAGGGGTAACAGTGAATGTACCCTTGTAATCATTGGAAACATCATCTTTATTGATATCAAATTTTGGTAATTCGAATTTTTTCATGTTTTACTCTCCTTTTCCTAAATAAAGACTAACCACGTGGTCTCTTTGGAGGACGGCAGCCGTTATGTGGAATTGGAGTGACATCAGAGATGGAAGTGACTTTAAGTCCGCTTGCTTCCAAAGCACGGGTAGCAGTTTCTCTGCCTGGACCTGGGCCTTTGATTTCGACATCAACACTTCTAAGACCTCTATCATAGCAAGTCTTAGCAACATTGCTAGCAGCGATTTGTGCAGCGAATGGAGTTGATTTCTTAGAGCCGGACATACCACATGTACCAGCGGAAGCCCAAGCGATAACTTTACCATCTAAACCAGAGATGGAGATGATGGTATTTGAATAAGAAGCGTGGATATGAGCAACGCCCTTTGTGAAATTAAGTTTGACCTTCTTCTTACGAATTGTGGTCTTCTTACTTTTAGTAGCAGCCATTTTACCCTACCCTCCTTACATTGTAGCCTTCTTATGGTTGGCAACAGTCTTTCTCGGACCTTTGCAGGTACGAGCATTGGTCTTATCTCTTTGACCACGGCATGGAAGATTTCTCTTATGTCTTTGACCACGATAGGTACCAATTTCTTCTAATCTCTTAATATTCATAGCGACTTCTCTGCGTAAGTCACCTTCGACGACATATTTGTTGACTTCAGCACGGACAGCTGTGAGTTCTTCTTCGGAACAATCTTTGACACGCTTTGTTGGTTCAACATTAGCGGCGGCACAGATCTTCTTAGCTAAAGGAAGACCGATACCATAGATGTATGGAAGAGAATAAACAATCTGCTTATCGTTTGGAATATCAACACCAGCGATTCTAGCCATATTTCTCGTTATCCTTTCAATTATCCTTGTCTCTGCTTATGTTTTGGATTGGAGCAGATGACCATAACACGTCCCTTACGTTTGATTACCCTACAATTTGGGCAAATCGGTTTAACTGAAGCTCTGACTTTCATTTCAGCGTTTCTCCTTTTTTACTTGAATCGGTATACAATACAACCATTGGTGACATCATAAGGGGAGATTTCCACGGTCACTTTGTCTCCTGGAAGAATACGGATTTTATTCATACGCATCTTTCCAGAAATTCGTGCACGAATTACAGCACCTCCGTCGAGTTTTACCGAATACTTCTCGGCGGGTAGGGATTCAAGAACCATCCCTTCCATCTTGATGAAATCTTCTCTGCTCATTCTTTCTCCTCTAATTCAGTTAGATGTTTTCTGACATTAGCGTCAACTGAGGTTATCTCAGCACCATCGGCAGTGATAATTATATCATTTTCGTAGTGGGCTGTTAACTTACCATCAGCTGATACAACTCCCCAACCATCTGATTGGGTTACGATGGTTGAGCTTCCGCTCAAAACCATGGGTTCGATTGCAAGACACATCCCTTCTCTTAAGAAAGGTCCTAAACCTAAGCTAGGATCATAATAGTTATAGATGAAAGGATCTTCATGCATGACTCTACCGATACCATGACCACCATATTCTTTACACAATGAATAGCCATACTTATCGGCAACTTTTTGAATAGCCATTGAAATTTGATAGAGATGATTACCAGGTCTACAAACTTTAAAGGCTTCAAAGAAACATTCTTCGGTGCAACGGATGAGCCTCTTCGCTTCATCGGAGACATTTCCAACAGCGAAAGTTCTACATGCATCTCCATTGAAACCGTTGTTATCAAGGTTTCCCATATCGATGCTTAAGATGTCGCCATCTTTTAGAACAACGCTCTTTGAAGGTATTCCATGAATCAGAACCTCATTGACTGATGCACAAACTCCCCATTTATAGCCAGGTTCTCTTGCGAAATTAGGAACCCCGCCACTTTGGCGAATCAATTCTTCAGCGATGTGGTTGATTTCCCATGTAGAACGTCCTGGTCGAATCTCAGGTGCAAGCTTATCAAAGATTGCACCGAGTTTTCTTCCAGCTATTCTCATCTGATCCATTTCTTGTTTGGATTTGATGGAAATCATCTTTATTCCCCTAATACCTTCTTGATATCAGCAAAGACTGAATCGATTGCTTGTAAAGCGTTGACTTGGGATAAGACTCCTTCAGCTTTATAATAATCGACAAGTGGATATGTCTGATTCTTATAAGCGTCAAGTCTGACTTTAAAAGCTTCAGCAGTATCATCTGGTCTTTGGATTAAGTCATGACCACAACTATCGCAGACACCATCTTTTAATGGTTTCTTGGTGTTGAGATTATAACTTGCACCACAAGAAGGACAAACTCTACGGGAAGTGATACGGTTGGTGAGTTCGTTCTCGTCAGCGACAAGAAGAACGGCAGCTGTGATTTCTCTTCCCATCTTTGCTAATAACTTTTTCAAAGCTTCTGCTTGATTGACAGTTCTTGGGAAGCCGTCAAGAAGGAAACCCTTCTTGCAGTCTTCTTGAGAAAGTCTCTCTTCGACAAGTCCGATTGTAACCTCATCTGGAACAAGTTTTCCTTGTGAGATATAAGAACTTGCTTCAAGACCAAGTGGGGTCTTGTTAGAGATAGCAGCTCTGAACATATCGCCGGTAGAAACATGTGTAATACCATATTCCTTAACAATTAATTCAGATTGAGTTCCCTTACCGGCAGCTGGGGGACCCATCAAAATAATATTCAGTTCTTTTTCCATTATAATTCACTCTCCGCGTATCCGTTTCCGGCCAATATACCATTGATTTGGTTATTGAATTCTAAAGCAACACCGACAACAATGATGAGACCTGTTCCACCAAGAGATAATGATGAAGGAACAGCACCTGTCAAGGTTAAGATGACAGGAATGATTGCAATAGCAGTCAAAGACATGGAACCGATGAAGGTAATTCTATTCAATGTTTTTGAAAGATAACGTTCAGTTTCAGTACCAGGTTTGATACCTGTTATATAAGTTCCAGATTCTTGGAAGTTTTCTGCAATCTTTTCAGGATTGATTTCAAGTTGAGCATAGAAATAAGAAAATGCAATGATTAGCACAGCGTAGATGATAGGTCCAAATGGGAAGCTGAAGTCACTTGTGAGCTGAGTCATCTGTTGGAAGTTGAAGACAGTTTCAAGCGTTTCGGCCCATTTTGGAGGATTACCATTTGAGAAAAGCGATATGATGATTGAAGGTGCAACCATAATTGAGGATGCAAAGATAACCGGCATAACGCTACTGACGTTGACTTTGATTGGAAGGAAAGAAGATTGTTGGGATGAAAGATCACTAGATTGAGACTGATTTGAATGAGAAACCGGTAATTTTCTCACCGATTTTTCAATGAATGTGACAAATACGACAATCAATAAGAAAGCGAGTAAATAAACAGCAATCTGCACCGACCCCTTCAAGATCAATGTTGCATCACCAGACTGGACATTTGAACCTAAGAAATTCTCAAAGGCAGAAATGATTTGGCTAGGAAGTGTGGAGATGATACCGCCAAAGATAATCATTGAGATACCATTACCAATACCCTTGTCAGTGATTTGATCACCTAACCAGTTGAGCATCATTGTACCAGCTATCATATAGATGATGATCTTAGCATAACCCCAAGCAGAAGTATCGCTTAAGGTGATACCATCTGAATTGACTAATGCGACAATGATACCATAAGCTTGGATAGCAGCAAGAACGACAGATAGCATACGGGTTACCATATCCATCTTCTTTCTTCCTGTTTCACCTTCCTTAGTCATTTGAGTAAGAGCAGGTAAGACATCCATGCTTAACAATTGGATGATGATTTGACTAGTGATATAAGGAGAGACGCCTAAAGCAAGTATTGAGAAGTTTTGAAGTGCACCACCGCCCATCATATTAAGCAATGAAAAGGCATTAGTGGTGTCGCTCCAGATGTCTTCGCTAACGGTGACACCTGGAACTGTAATAGCCGATCCGATTCTGAAGACAAGGAAAATCGCAAGCGTAAAGAGCAAACGATTTAAAACGTCCTTGTTATGAAAAAATGCGGCTACTTTCTTCATTATTTAACCTCGCTAACTTCACCGGCAAATTCGTCTAAGGCTTTGTTGAAAGCAACGCGAGAATCCTTTAAGGAGACAACATTGCAAGTTCCACCTGCTGCTTCAATAGCAGCTTTAGCGGATTTGGAGAAGCCTTGAGCAGAAACGGAATATTTCTTTGTGACTTTGCCGTTTCCTAAAACCTTAACTGGTTGGTTGAGATTAGCAATAAGACCAACAAAAGCTAAGGTTGTAAGAGTGATTTCAGTGCCTTCTTCGAAGAATTCATCGAAATCTCCGACATTGACAGTGACATAGCTAACACGATTTGGTGAAACAAAACCATGCTTTGGAACACGTCTGTAAAGTGGTAAATTACCGCCTTCAAAACCGACTGGAACCTTACGTCCTTGTCTAGCACCTTGACCTTTTTGACCACGGGTAGAAGTTTTACCCATACCAGAACCGATACCTAAGCCAACTCTCTTTGGGAGATGACGGGAACCTTCTTTAATCTTAAGATTATGTAATTCCATATTCTTATCTCCTTTTATTATTTCTCTTCAACAGCATCGACCTTGTTGTAACGGGTCTTCTTGACGCTGTCATAAGATTTGAGTTGCTTTAAAGCATCAACAGTTGCTTTAACAACATTGGTTTGAGTTCTAGATCCGTAGATCTTAGAATAAACGTTACGAACGCCTGCTAATTCGAGAATTGCACGAACAGCACCACCGGCGACAAGTCCAGTACCTTCTGGAGCTGGCTTTAAGAATACTTGAGTAGCTCCGAAGTGACCCATAACTGTGTGAGCGATGGTATCACCTTTGGAAAGTTGAACCTTGAACATATTGCGGTTTGCAGCGTTGAGTGATTTCTTGATAGCTTCCGGGACTTCACCAGACTTACCAAGACCATAACCATATTTACCCTTCTTATCGCCGATGACGGTAAGAGCGGTGAACTTCATTCTCTTTCCACCCTTGACAACTTTGGTGACTTTGGAAATACGAATGACTTTCTCTTCATATTCAGGTTGTGGACGGCTATTGAAACGACGTCCACCCTTTTCTTTATTGCCATTACGGTTGAATTTACCGTTGCCTTTTACATTTTTAGAAGGCTTATTTCCAGCTTCAACTGCTGGGGTTTCAACGGCTTTCATTTCTTCATTTTCTGCCATAACCTGCCTCCTTAGAATTGTAAGCCGGCCTTTCTTAAGGCTTCGGCAACAGCTTTGACTTGACCGTGATATAAATATCCAGAACGATCAAAGACAACTTTAGTGATGTTGAGATCACTTGCTTTCTTTCCTAAATCTTCACCAACTTTGCTTGCAGCATCAATATTTGATGGATTGTCAAGACCGAGTTTTGCAGAAGAAGAGGATGCAAGAGTCTTGTGAGCTACATCATCGATGAGTGTAGCATAGATGAACTTGTTAGAGCGGAAAATAGAAACTCTAGGACAAGTTGCAGAACCAGAGATCTTAGCTCTGACTCTGACATGGCGATGCTTACGTTGAGCATTACGATTAAATGTACTATACATGTCTTTCTCCCCCTAATTACTTAGCAGACTTCTTTGCGGAAGCAGCTTGACGTAAAACGACAACTTCATCCTTATAACGGATACCTTTGCCATGGTAAACTTCTGGTTTACGGACAGCGCGGATAGAAGCGGCAACTTGACCAACAAGTTGCTTATCGATACCCTTGACAGAAACTTCAAGAGTCTTGGTATCGAAAGAAATTTCGACACCTTCAACAGCGTGAATGACATCTTCGTGAGAATGGCCGACATGAAGAACTAAATCTTTGCCTCTCATTTCAGCACGATAACCGACACCCTTGATGGTTAAGACCTTTGTATATCCTTCGGTAACACCGACAACCATGTTGTGGATGTTTGCACGAGTAGTTCCGTGAATCATCTTCATTGCGATAGAATCATCTGGACGGGAAACGGTTAAAACACCGTCTTTGACATCATAAGAAAGGTGTGGATTTACCTTACTAGTAAGTTCACCCTTTGGACCTTTAACAGTAATCTTGTTACCATCAACAGTAAGAGTGACGTTTTCCGGGATGGTAACCGGCTCTCTACCAATTCTAGACATTCTCTTACCTCCTTACCATACGTAGCAGAGAACTTCTCCGCCAACGTTGAGCTTTCTTGCATCCTTATCGGTGAGAACACCCTTGGATGTAGAAATAATAGCGATTCCTAAGCCATTTAAGACCTTTGGAAGTTTGTCTGCAGAAACAGTGACGCGTAAGCCTGGTTTAGAGATTCTCTTGATACCAGAGATGACACGATTTCCTTCACTGTCATATTTTAAGGTGATTGTCAAAACCTTGTATGGAAGTTTTTCATCAGCTTTGACAGAAAAATCAACGATGAAACCTTCAGCTTTTAAGATTTTGCAAATAGCTTCATTAGTTTTGCTAGTCGGAAGAGAAACACTTTCAGACTTGCTAAGATTTGCGTTGCGAATGCGAGTGAGCATATCGGCAATTGTATCATTAACCATAATATTTCTCCCCTTTCCTTACCAAGAAGACTTATGCATACCTGGGATTTCTCCTTTGTATGCCATCTCTCTTAAACAGATACGGCAAAGGCCGAACTGTCTTAAGACACCGTGAACTCTGCCACAGCGAGAGCAACGGGTATAATTTTGGGTCTTTGGATGCTTTTTAGGCTGACCACATTTAATAATTAAAGCTTTTCTAGCCATTTTCCGTTCTCCTTATTTCTTGAACGGCATACCCATCTTTTCTAAGAGATAGGCAGCTTCTTTATCGGTCTTTGCAGTTGTGACAATGATGACATCCATACCTTGAGTACGGCTGACTTTGTCATATTGGATTTCTGGGAAGATCAATTGTTCTTTGACGCCAGTGGAATAATTACCACGGCCATCGAAGGAATCCTTGCTGACACCACGGAAATCACGGACACGTGGAAGATCGATGTTGATGAACTTATCTAAGAAGTCATACATCTTAACTCTTCTCAATGTAACTTTGACACCAACCGGAACGCCTTCACGTAACTTGAAGTTAGCGATGGACTTTCTAGCTCTGGTGACAACTGGATGTTGTCCACAAATTGTTTCGAGTTCCTTAGTAGCTTCTTCAACGTTCTTTTCGTTGGAGCCAGCTTCGCCAAGTCTCATGTTGAGAACAATTTTGACAAGCTTTGGACATTCCATAACGGATTTGTATCCAAAGGTTTTCATCATATCAGGAGCAATCTCGTTGATATATTTTTCTTCTAATCTGGAGATATCCTTAGCTTTTTGATTGCCTGTATTGTGGGCTTTCTTGACGGAAACACCGTTTTTCTTTTCTTCAGCCATTTTCAACCTCCTTATTTAATGATTTCGTCGCCTTTTTTGGCATAACGAACTTTTTTGTCTCCACTCATCTTATAGCCGATACGGGTGGCTTTGCCATCCTTAGTAGCATAAGCGACATTGGAGATATCAATTGGAGCAGTCTTATCAACAATCTTACCTTCTGGGTTGGATTGGCTTGGTTTGACATGCTTTTTGTTGACATTGACGCCTTCAACAACGACTTGATGGGTTGCTGGAAGGACTTTTAAGACTTTGCCAGTCTTTCCTTTGTCATCACCAGAGATGACAACGACTAAATCGCCAGTTTTAATTCTCATATTCTATTTCTCCTTGCGATTAAAGGACTTCGACTGCCAAAGAGACAATCTTCATGTAGGTATCGCCCTTTTCACGAAGTTCACGTGCGACAGGACCAAAGACACGGGTGCCTTTTGGTGTGCCATCATCATTGATAAGAACTACTGCGTTATCATCGAACTTGATGGTAGAACCATCTCTTCTTTGATAAGCTTTCTTAACGCGGACAATAACACCTTTGACGACATCGCCTTTTTTAACTTTGCCGTTTGGGATAGCATCCTTAACTGCGCAAACAACGACATCACCGACAGTGGAGCTCTTGCGGAATGATCCACCAAGAAGGCGGAATACTCTAACGCTTCTTGCACCGGAGTTATCGGCAACAACCAAGTTAGTTTCGTTCTGAACCATGGTTATTATTCTCCCTTCTTGACGATTTCAACAAGACGGAAACGTTTGTCATGAGAAATCGGTCTGCATTCTTCGAAGATAACGACATCACCGACATTGGCGGCGTTATTTCTATCATCAACTTTGTATTTCTTACGAACAGAAACTCTCTTCTTATAAATTGGATGAGCTCTGTAAGTTTCAGTTTCAACAACGATGGTCTTTTCCATCTTGTTGGAAACGACAGTACCTTGAAGTCTTCTTCTCGGAGCCTGAGTGGCTTCAACTTTCTTTTCTTCAGCCATGGTTAGCCTCCTTAATTAGCTTTGCTAGCAGTGCTAGCAGCTTTCTTTCTTTCATTTTCAACAGTAAGACATTTTGCGATGTCCTTACGGGCAGCTGTGATCTTCTTACCATTATCTAACTGACCAGCCTTGGCTGCGAATCTCAAACTGAGAAGTTCTCCTTTGAGTTCATAAACCTTCTTAGCGAGGTCAGCATCGGATAATTTTCTAATTTCTTCGATAGTCATATTACTTTTCCTCGCCTTTCTTCACTATTCTAGATGTGACAGAGAGCTTATAGCCTGCTTGTCTTAATGCTTCTTTTGCAAGATTGGCATCAACTCCGCCGATTTCGAACATGACAGTGCCTTCTTCGACAACAGCCATCCACTTATCGACAGTACCTTTACCGTTACCCATACGGACTTCGGCTGGCTTCTTAGTGATACCTAAATATGGGAAGATACGGATGTAAGAATGTCCGATTTTCTTTGTGTATCTTGACAAAACAACACGGGCTGCTTCAATCTGACGATTGGAGATATATCCGCCTTCAGTAGCGGCAAGACCAAATTCGCCATAAGCAACAGTGTTTCCACGGCTAGCATGAGCCTTTGGTCTAACAAGGTGGTTTCTACGCCACTTCATTCTTTTTGGTTGTAACATCTTTATTCTCCTTTCGAATTGGAGTCTTTATCAGCGTTTGGAGTTTGAGCAGGAGCAGCTTTTGCACCCTTAGCATTGGAACGATTTCCTTTGTGGAAATTGCCACGCTTGTTGAAACGTCCTTCATCTGGTTTGCGGTCTCTTAATTCTTGATAATTTTCAGGAAGAGCCATCCAAACCTTGACGCCGATAATACCATAAGTTGTATGAGCGGTAACATAAGCATAGTCAATATTTTGACGTAATGTGTGAAGACCGAGAACACCTTCTCTGTATTCTTCATAACGAGCAATTTCAGCGCCATTGACACGGCCTTTGCACATAGTCTTGCAACCGAGTGCGCCAGCTCTCATAACTCTTTGAATTGCTTTCTTTTGAACGACACGGCTAGAACCTCTGTTTTCAATTTGCTTAGCGATGTCTTTTGCGACAAGAGTAGCATCTAAATCAGGATTCTTGACTTCGACGACAGAAATCTTAACAGCATCAGCTTTCTTCTTGAGAGCTTTGACCAAATATGCTTTATCAGCCTTTAAGTCAGCGCCTTCTTGTCCTAAGACAACACCTGGACGAGAAGTGAAGATAGTGATGGTGATTTGATTTTTAATTCTTTCGATATCGATGTGGGAAAGGCCAGCATCTTTAGAATCTAATTTCTTGGAAAGATATCCACGAATGAGATTGTCTTCTTGGATGTAAACTGGCATATCTTTCTTTGAAGCATACCAATGACTGGACCAGTCACGATTGATGCCAATACGTAAACCGTTTGGATTAACTTTCTGACCCATGGTTATTTAGCCTCCCTATTTTTGACGGTAACAGTGATATGTGACCATCTCTTAACAAGTCCAGAAGCAGAACCTTTAGCTCTTGGCAAGATTCTCTTCAACTTGATTGCATCGCTAGCTTGGATGCTAGCAACATATAAACCATTTTCATTCATCTTGAAGTTGTTAACAGCGTTAGCAGCAGCAGACATAATGAGTTTCTTAACAGCTTTTGCGCAAGCTTTTGGGCAGTTGTCTAAGATAGCATAAGCTTCTTCGATATCTTTGCCACGAACGAGGTCAATAACAAGTCTGACCTTTCTTGGAGTAGCACCATAGTTTTTTAAAACAGCTGTTGCTTCATTAACAGTAGCTACTTCTTTAACTTCAGCCGGCTTTACTTCTTCAACTGCTTTAGCTTTCTTTGTAGTAGTTTTCTTTGCAGTTGTTTTCTTAGCCGGAGCTTTCTTAGTAGAAGCCTTTTTAGTTGGCTTTACTTCTTCACCATCGGTGACTTTCTTTTCTGTATTTTCAGCCATGATGTTCTCCTAATTATCTCTTAGTAGCATCATCATCACCAGCGCGGTGATGAGTGAATGTACGAGTGAAGGCGAATTCGCCAAGTTTGTGTCCAATCATATCTTCAGTGATATAGACTGGAACGAAGACTCTGCCATTGTGGACAGAGATGGTATGTTGAAGAAAATCAGGATAGATAGTGGAACGTCTGCTCCAAGTCTTGATGATTTCTTTCTTACCAGATTGATTTTGCTCCTGAACTCTCTTGAGGAGCTTTGGATCACAATATGGACCCTTCTTTAATGATCTAGACATATTTAAATTCTCCTCCTAGATTACTTTGCATTTCTTCTTCTGACAATCAAACGATTGCTCTTAGCTTTTGGATTACGAGTCTTGACACCCATAAGTCTTCTACCCCATGGGGATCTTGGAGCATCATAACCGACAGGACACTTACCTTCACCACCACCGTGTGGGTGATCGTTTGGGTTCATAGCAGAACCACGGACAGTTGGACGTTCGCCAAGCCATCTAGTTCTACCAGCTTTACCTTTGCTAGTAAGATTGTAATCTTCATTTCCAACCATACCGATTGTAGCACGGCAGGTGAGAAGAACTTTTCTAACTTCACCGGAAGAAAGACGTAAGATTGCGTATTTTCCTTCCTTACCTAAGATTTGGGCACCAGTACCAGCAGCGCGGCAGACTTGTCCACCTTTGCCTGGTTCAAGTTCGACATTGTGAATCATCAAACCTTCTGGGATGGCTGCAATTTCCATGCAGTTACCAGTGGCGATTTCACCAGCTTTAGAATCAGTTACGACCATTCCAACGGTTAAACCCTTTGGGCAAATGATGTAACGTTTTGTACCGTTCTTGTTGACAAGAAGAGCAATTCTGCAGTTGCGGTTTGGATCGTATTCAATTGCTTTGACAGTTGAAGTTTCTTCTCCGCTTCTCTTGAAATCGATGATTCTGTATTTTCTCTTGTTACCACCACCGATGTGACGGCAAGTGATATAACCTTGGGAGTTTCTTCCGCCGGTCTTCTTGAGAGGCTTAACCAAAGCTTTTTCAGGAGCTTTCTTAGTGAGATCATTGCTGGATAAGGTGGCAAGATTTCTCATACCCGCAGTTAACGGGTTATATTGTTTAATAGCCATTTTATTTCTCCTATATATTGCTTTATCCTAAGGGATATTATTCAGCAGTTGTTTCGCTTGGAGTTTCGTTGGCTTGCATTTCTTCAGAAGCAACAAGGTTCTGAATTTGACCAAGATCGAAACTGGAATCTAAACGAACAATAGCTTTCTTATAATCTGGGAGTTTGCCTTCATAACGGCCAACTCTTCTAGTCTTTCCGGTAACACGGATAGTGTTAACGCTCTTAACTTTGACACCGAAGACAGCTTGAACAGCAGCTTTGATTTCAAGTTTAGTAGCAGTCTTTTCAACTGCTAAGACAATTGCATTTTCATTTTCACGAAGTTTTTGAGTTTCTTCAGTGTTGATCATGTGTTTCAAGATTGCGTAGTCCTTTTGGACAGCTGGACGAGTCTTGAATGTTGGGATTTCTTTTTCGTTAGCCATTATTTAGCCTCCTTAGCCTCGCATGCAGCGCAGTGGCATTCTTCATCGTGATCAGTTGGAATAGTATTCTTGACCATGATGAGTTTATTTGTGTTAAGGATGTCATAGACAGAGAGATTGTCAGAAGTGACGATCCAAACATTTGGTAAGTTTCTTGCAGCATTGATGAGATTTTCATCGATATCAGCAAGAACGATAAGATTCTTCTTTTCATCAGCGCCAATAGCCTTTAAAGCTTTGACGAAATCCTTGGTTTTGCCAGAGTTGAACTTTTCATCAGTGAGAACGATGATATCGCCTTTGTTTGCCTTATCAGTAAGAGCAGAAGTGAAAGCGATATAATGTTCAGCTTTGTTCATCTTAAGCTTGAAGGATTGTTCACCGTTTGGGGCGAAGACAACACCACCATGACGATGGATTGGAGCATTTGTGGTACCTTGTCTTGCTCTACCAGTACCTTTTTGATTGAAAGGTTTGCGGTTAGAACCATGAACGATATCACGAGTGAGGGTGTGAGCAGTTGCAACTCTTCTGTTTGCAAGATCAACACGGACAGCTCTTTGAACGGAATATTCATTGACTTCAGTTCCGAAGAGTTCTTCAGGAAGAACAACTTCTTCAACTTTGTTTCCGGCATAATCAACTACCGGAAGAGTTAAATTCTTTTCGTTAGCCATTTTACTTCTCCTTCCCTATTAGGATCTCTTAGAGCTCTTCATTGGGTTGAGAGCCTTCTTTGGAGCCTTATCTGCAGCAGCAAGAGCTTCTTGTTGTTTCTTTTCAATATCAGCAATGGTTTGGACACCATAGTTGACGATTGGGCTGACAGCGAATGGCTTCTTATAGAACTTGACTGTGGACTTGATCTTGATGATGGAAAGGTTTGGTCCTGGGACTGAGCCTTTGATGAGAACACAATTGAGTTCTGGATTGACTTGAACAATAGCAAGATTTTGAACTGTTCTAGTCTTTGGTCTCCATTGACCGGACATCTTCTTGCCGGCATGGACTCTATTATTACAACGTCCGTTTGTTGCCATAGAACCGATTTGTCTGTGATAACCGGAACCGTGACCTTTTGGACCGATAGTAGCATGGTATCTCTTGATGACGCCAGTGTAACCATGACCCTTGCTTAAGCCAGTGACATCGACCATTTCACCGACATTGAAGATGGAGCAATCAATTGTTGAACCAACTTCATGAGTGAGATAGATTTCATCACCTGCTAATTCACGAATGACATATTTAGGAGTTGTGTTAGCTTTCTTTGCAATTCCTAACTCTGCTTTGTTGGCACGATTTTCTTTCTTATCTTCATAACCAACTTGAAGAGCTTCATAACCATCCTTTTCAACGGTCTTCTTTTGAAGAACGACATTTGGAAGGATTTCAACGACTGTGACTGGATATGTAGCACCATCTTCTGCGAAGACGGAAGTCATACCAATCTTTCTACCAATGATAGATTTCATAAACTTTACCTGCCTCCTTCATTAAAGTTTAATTTCAACATCGACACCAGCAGGTAAATCAAGATTCTTTAAAATGTCAATAGTCTGCTTTGTCGGGCGGTTGATGTCGATAAGTCTCTTATGAGTTCTGATTTCGAACTGTTCACGAGAATCTTTATCAACGAACGGAGAACGTAAGATTGTGAAGATTTGCTTCTCAGTTGGAAGTGGAATAGGACCAACAACTTGAGCGCCAGTCTTCTTTGCTGCTTCAACAATTTTGACAACAGCTTGGTCAAGGACTTTGTGATCATAGCCCTTAAGACGAATACGAATAGATTTATTTTCTGCCATTATATTTCCTCCTTTACCCAAGATCTTGTATGGGCGTCCGTTCAGTATGAATAACCCGAAGTCACGATGACAACTTTGTTCCGCGTTTCGACAACTTCACACATCAATACGGGCTGAAATGGCGTTCAGCGGATACAATTCTACTATTCCATAGTATAGAAGTCAACAAAAATTTAAAATATTTTTAATTTTTTAGCTTCTCTTATATTATATAAGGATATATAGAATCCAATACCGACAACTTTGAACGGCGTTTCCTAAAGTCTATTTTTACTTTGCTAACCGCTTTCTTTACTGTTTTTTTAAAAAAATTAAATAAAAGTAAGCTTTTTTATGACTTTTTATCAAAATTTGCTAAATAAATAGGTTTTTGTTATAAAATATTGCTATGAAAATCGCACTTACAAAAAATGACTTAACAAAAGTCGAAAAGCTCATTGATGCAAAATACTTAAATATTGAAGCGGATGAATTCTTTTCTAATTACCTCATAAATGATTATTTATCAGTAACAAGAAAGGATGTAGAAGATTTAGTCAAGACACAGTCTATGACTAAAAGAGAAGCATTCATCACCTCAATTCTTTTAGCAAAGGATATCTCTCCTGAAGATGAAGAATTCTTGAGAATGAAAAAAGAAGGAATGTTCGAAAAAATAAATTCTCAAAATCCTTTAAAATACAAAAAAAATCCATTTGGACTTCTTATGAAGGTTGATGAAAGAAATGAAGGCAATTGGCATTTAGCGTATAACTATTATGAACCATTTGAAGGTTTCTTATTTGATGATGTCTTTGTTTCTCAAGATAACTATTACATCGAGATAAATAGCATTGGTTATTTTGAAGAAAAAGTCCCTTATTTAACTCTCATTCAAAATGATGAAATTTGGATGTCAATCACACCATTTGAAATCAATACAATGCAAAAAGCTATCGATGATGCTACAGGAAATGTCATCACCTATGGATTAGGTTTAGGATATTTTGCTTTTATGGCCTTAAATAATCCAAATGTCGAACACGTAACAGTCATTGAAAAGGATCCAAAAGCAATAAAAATATTTAATGAAGAAATTCTTCCAAAGATTCGATTAAAAGATAAACTTACAATCATCAAAGCAGATGCTTGCAGTTATACAAAAAATAAATTCAAAGATGAAAAATATGATTATGTCTTCTTCGATATTTATCACAGTGCAGCTGATGGTCTATCAAGTTATCTCAAAATGAAAAAATTTGAAGATGAAAATGAGAACACCAGATTTGTCTATTGGATTGAAAATTCAATGCTCTCATTACTGAGAAGATATGTCATCACCATCATCGAAGAGAACTTACAAGGATACACAAGTGATGATTATCAAGTCTCAACAAATGATGAAGAAAAACTAATCAACTCCATTTATGAAGAGATGAAAGATATGTGCTTTGAATCTTATGAAGAAATTCATTCATTCTTAAGCGATGATAATCTAAAAGAATTCGCAAAGAAAATCAGAGTCTAAAATAAGCCTCCACAAAGGGGGCTTTTATCATTTGTTGTAAACGACCTTATTTTCTAAACTTTTATCCACACAGTATCAATTTGGAAATCCAATTGTTTTAAATTCTTCAACCAATGATGCGACATTTTTATTAGTCAACTTATAGAAAGACAAAATCTATTTTTGTTTATTTGTGAGAGGACATAATTGAACAATAGTACCATTTAAGTTATCTAATTTTATCTTTCCCATTTCGTTTATTATCGATTGAGTAGTTTCATTTCTATACTGAATGAAATATGGTTCCATTGTTTTGATAATATTACTTCTGATAATTGTACATAGAAATCCCATAAATGTTTTTACTTCATACCAGTTATCGCTTTGAGCATATGTCTTAGCAAAATCTTCTTAGCTTCTAACTAGCATAAAATTCTTTTCCACAAGATCTCTAGCACGATAAAAATTCAACATATTTGCAGGACTCATTTCTTTATCGGACGCGATAAAGAAATATCCTGCTTTTTATTGTCTTCATCAAAGACCTGATAATTTACTTTTGTAACTGTTTCTAATTTATCTAAATTGCATATTGTTAATCTATTTGATTTTGTCGAATCGTAATATAGATAAATATGAAGTGTTTCTTTCTTCAAAGCTTAAAAAAGAAAATTAATAAAATAAACTCCATAGATAGAACTATAAACTCTATTCTCTGATTTCTTTATTATCGATTCAGGTTATTGAGAAATAAATGAGTTATTTTTTTCATCCTTACCCATAGCACAAAAATTGTATCCATTAAAAATAAATAATAAAAATGGATTAGTAAAATAAACTCTATCCATGCAAAATATGAATTTCGCATCTTTATTTATAGTTTTTACAATGTTCCATTTCAACAATGGAACCATAAAAGATATCAAAATGCATTGGCATTCCTGTATTTCTATCTATGAGATATGAAAGGTTGACTTGAGGAAGTTTTCATCAACTTTTGCTTTTCCTCATTCTGCTACTTCTATTTTATGTGAATTTGTGTTCATATTTGAAGAATCAAAATCAACTTCTACTTCAGGAGAATTAGATAAAGAAAGATAGTGTACTAACCATTTAAATAAGATAGTCTGTATATTTTCGTGAGTTATTCTTTCATTGAATAATTTTGTCAAATTAGAAATATAATTCGTTTCTAAATAATGATCGTATCCATAAGAATTAAAGGTTAATAT